>JALQWE010000421.1 GCA_023258825.1 Planctomycetaceae bacterium
GCTGACTCAGACGGGCAGGGTCCCGCGACAGTTCGTCAATTCGCTCACGATCAGGCCGCCGAATCGCCTCCGTCAGTGACTGAATCGGCGTGGCGACCTGAGTGTTCGTGGCCGGCACTGCCGACTTCGGCACATCTGGTATCGCAAACTGCCGATTGACCCACGCGGTCAGCGGCAGAATGGTGACCACGCCCAGCAGACAGGGAATCAACACGCGTTGAAATCGATGCCATAGCAGGGCCCTGAGTCCCTTTTGTCGCCACAGCATCGCGGTGAAGAAACCACTGATCAGAAAAAACAACGGCATGCGAAAGTCGTGCACCAGAGCGACAAATGCCCCGAAGAACGGATGCCTGCGTGAATCCTCCACGGCCCACGGGATCATGGCATACGCAAGGGCTGCGTGAAGTCCGATGCCGAGCAGCATCGCAAATCCTCGAAGCGCATCCAGATCATTTCGACGAGACGTGGGCTGAGATTGAGACATCGATCAGAAGGGCCACTTCAAAACTAAGGAAGCAGAAAACACGGTGCAGGCGGTCAAAGCTCTGGTCAGTCCAGCATAAGCAATCGGCAGTCCCCTGGCTACGCCACCAGGACCGCCCACGACGGCTGAGCCCCCCTATCGGAGGAACGGGCCAGAGACGCAGTCCGCCGCCACGCCGGCTGGGATTTCCCCGGAAATTCCCCGTTCGGTCCGGATGTCCAGAAGAATCCAGCGGTTTTCCGGCGGATTTTCAGTCATGATTCGCCCGACGCGTTCAATTATTGGTACAGAAACCGTACGGAGGACTCCGTTTTGGACGAACACACGCGAACACTCATGCGTCACTGGACCCTGGCTCAGCCCGTGGTTTCCGCTTTTGTCATGTCTGTTGTTCGTGACTTTTCGGAACGTGATGACATCCTTCAGGACATCGCCATCGCGGTTCTGGAACAGGGGGCTCGCTACGACGCCAGCCGCCCGTTTCTACCCTGGGCGCTGGGAATTGCACAGAATCATGTCCGACAGTTTCTGCGCCGCCAGCGAAAAGAACGTCTGGTGTTCGGGATGGACATGCAGGATCTGCTGCAGACGGCCTTTCAGGAATCTGCCGAGGGGGTTGCCGAGACGCTGGTTCATCTTCGGGAGTGTCTCGGGCGTTTGGACAACCACGAGCAGTTGTTGTGCGAGCTGCGATATGCGAAGGATCTGAAGCCGGCTGCCGTTGCAGAGCGACTGGGAATGTCGGCAAACGCGGTTTCCAAAGCGTTGCAGCGGATCCGGGATCAGTTGCGAGCCTGCATTCATCACAAAGTGCTTCTGAAAGCGAGGTCGTGATGGACCGTGAGCTTCAGAGTCTGATTGCCGGTTACCTCGACGACCTGCTGACTGCAGAACAGTTCTCAGAGCTGGAGTCCCGGCTCCGGGAATCGCCCGGGAATCGTCAGCAGTTCGTCACGGAAATGTTACTGCATGATCGCCTGCGTGCGACGATGATGGCCGAAGAACTGGTGTCTTCAATTCTGATACCACCTGCTACTGAGTCTCCGGGTGTGGTTGGCAGGTCGCGGTGGCTTCGAGCGCGGCGGTTGACGGGCGCGGTACTCAGCCTGCTGGTGATGGGCATCGCTGCCTTTGTGATTCTGTGGAATGGTTTCATAGACACATCGGTATCCGCCGCTGCCACAGAACTGACTCGATTGATTGCTGCGAACGCCACAGAGACCGCACGAACTTATCAGATTGCCGTGGAAGACATCGCTCTCAAATCGGGAAAAAAGCGTCGTCAGATTCCCGATGAAAAATCAGCTCGTCCGCCCAAGCCACCATTGGATAATGCGGTCCTGCATGTGCGCGGTGCCGAACAGTTCGTCCTGATTCATACACTTGCCGACGGACAGAAGCTGCTGACAGGCTGTGACGGACGTTTGAGCTGGTCCATTCGACCGGATGGTCCGGTGCGCACCAGTCGGGATCTGACCCGCTTCAGCCACGATCTCCCGGGCCATGAACATTCCATGACGTTCCTGAAGATCGATGAAACTCTGCAGCAATTGCAACGCGGATACGAGATCCGTGTGCTTCCGGACGACAATGATCGCGACGACCTGACGGCGGAGGGTGCTGACAACGCAGAGCGACTGTTAATCGCCATGCGGCGGCGAAAGATGCCGGGGCCGGAGCGTGTGGAGATTGTTTACGACGTGGGGACAGGTGAGATCCGTCAGATCAGACTGGTCGCGATGCCCTACGGACCGGACCGGTTGACGATTCGGATGACGCTGCAGGAGCGGACCGATTTTGGAGTGTCGTTTTTCGAGCATGCCCAGCATCACGGTGCTGACAGAACGGTGATTGAGGAATGAAGATGAAGAACCTGCTTAACATAGCACTCGCGGCGATTGCGTTACTTGTCGGCATCCGAGCCGTGGAGGGACTGGGCCCGAACAGCGGTCAGCAGCCGCCCGGCGGACGCATTCGCAAGCCACAGATGAACGATACGATCAAGGCCAGCATGTATGCAGACAACAACTTCATGCTGTACGTCAATGGCGAGCTGGTCGCGGTCGACTCGATTTCGTTTGTCCCTCACAACGTGATTACTGTGGACCTGCTGCCGGCCTATCCCATGACCATCGCTGTCATGGCTCGGGACAATGCCGATCCGAAAACCGGGATGGAATACGCCAACACCAACATTGGAGATGCGGGGTTTATTCTGAAGTTCGGCGATGGCACAGTCACCAGTTCTGCGTGGAAGGCCAAAAGTATCTTTCACGGCCCTGTGGATCGTGACACAAAGAACCCGCGTGTCACGACTGAGCCGCTGCCGGAAAACTGGTTTGCTGTGGACTTTGACGACAGTTCCTGGAAACAGGCAAATGAGTACTCTGAAGAAGAAGTCGATCCCAAACAGCCTTATTTCGATACGGATTTCTCCGGAGCGAAGTTTATCTGGTCTGATGACATTGCCCTGGACAACACGGTGCTCTTTCGCCACGTCGTCGCAGCCCCTCCGGACGGTGTCCAGCGTCCCGACTTTCGCAACCTGAACAACGTCGTCCCGGACAGTCCGCCTAAGAAGGGGAAGAAACGCTGATCTGCCCGAGACGCGTGGGCTTGTTCCTCGATTTCATGGGCATATAAAGTGAGTTTTAAGTATGCGATTTACAGCGGGATTTTTGTGTCTGGCCCTGTCAGCAATTTGTGGTGCAGCGGATCGCCCCAATATTGTGTTGATGATGTCGGATGACCAGGGCTGGGGAGGCTTGTCTGTCGCGATGCATCCGGAGTTTCCGGGATCGCGCAGTGAGATTCACCACACCCCGAATCTGGAAAAACTGGCTTCGCAGGGCATGCGGTTTTCCATGGGGTATGCCCCGGCACCGGTCTGTTCGCCGACGCGCATCAGCATTCAGACCGGAAAGAGTCCGGCGCAGCTGCACTGGACGAAAGCGGCACCGGCTGAGACGGGCCACCGGCTGATTGAACCGAGATTGATCAAACAGATCAGTGATTCCGAAAAGACGTTGGGGGAATTGCTGCAGGGGGCCGGTTACGCGACAGCTCACTATGGCAAATGGCACATTTCCGGCGGAGGCCCCGGTGCTCATGGCTACGACGAGCACGATGGTGATACCGGCAACGAGAATGCCTTTCAGTTTCAGGATCCCAATCCTGTCGATCTGTTTGGCATGGCCGAACGGGCCGAGCAGTTTATGGCGAGAAGTCAGAAGGCGGGCAAGCCTTTTTATATTCAATTGTCATGGAACGCGCTGCATGCGTCTGAAAACGCATTGAAGGCCACTATGGAAAAGTACCGCAATCGACTGAGCGGACAGAATGACAAACTGATTTCTGTAGCTGCCATCACTGAAGATCTGGACACCGGGGTCGGACGGGTCATGGACGCCATTGATCGTCTGGGGCTGACTGATTCGACCTACGTGTTCTACATCGCTGACAATGGCGCCGGCGGCGGTCGACGCAATGGCCTGCGCGGGGGTAAGGGAGGTGTCTGGGAAGGCGG
>JALQWE010000422.1 GCA_023258825.1 Planctomycetaceae bacterium
AGGTGGGCAAGAGTTTTCGCAACGAGATCACGCCGCGAAACTTCACCTTTCGATCGCGCGAGTTTGAACAGATGGAGATTGAGTTCTTCTGCCATCCGTCTCAGTCGCGTGAGTGGTACACATACTGGCGTGACCGTCGTTACCAGTGGTATCTGAATCTGGGGATCGCGCGGGATCGACTGATTCTGCGAGACCATCATCAGGAGGAGTTGGCGCACTATTCCGTGGGGACAGCGGACATCGAGTATGCGTTTCCGTTTCTGGACGCTGGTGAGTATGGCGAGCTGGAGGGGATTGCGCATCGCGGTGATTTCGACTTGCGGTCTCACATGGAAGGCAAGCTGACAAAGAACGCCGAGGGGCAGTTGGAACTGGAGCGAACAGCGGATGGTCAGCCGAAGCATCGTGGCAGCGGAAAGGATCTGACGTACTTTGACGATCAGACACGGGAGCGATTTACGCCGCATGTGATTGAGCCATCGGCCGGGGCGGACCGGGGAACTCTGGCCTTTCTCTGTGAGGCGTATCACGAGGATCAGCAGCCGGATGAGAATGGCGTGATGCAGGAGCGGGTGATGATGAAGTTTCATCCGCGTCTGGCGCCGGTCAAGGCAGCCGTCTTTCCACTGATCAAGAAAGACGGAATGCCGGAAAAGGCGATGCAGATCTATGGCGAGCTGAAGTCTGCCGGATTGAGTGTGCAGTATGATCAGCAGGCTGCGATTGGTCGTCGTTATCGTCGTCAGGACGAGATTGGTACGCCATTCTGTCTGACAGTGGACGGCGATACCGCAAAGGACAACTGCGTTACGATTCGGGATCGTGATACGTTGCAGCAGGAACGCATTCCGGTCGATCGCGTGGTGGAAGAAGTCCTGACGCGTCTGAAGGGCTAGTGGAAGACTTCGAGTCGGGTTGCGAACGATGCTGTGTGTTTCGGAGCCCGGCTGTGTGGGTTGACGAGCCCAACTGATTTTTTCGGGTGTGTTGCTGGACAGGACGGGCCGTGACTGATGGTGTTTGGCCGGCCTTGCGGAGGTCAGACCTCCGGGCGGCCGCGCGGTGGGTGGTGAGGCTGAGAGGGTGAGGAACGGATGGCGAGCGACCGTGTACTGACGCATGCGGAACTGTTGCAGTTGAAACGCTGGAATACTCCGACCATTTACAATGGCTGGGAGCAGATTACGAAGCGAGACTACTGTGAGGACGCGTTTAATCCTGAGGAAACGCGGGACTTCATGCCGCAAATGGGCCCGATGGTGGGGTATGCGGTGACGGTGCGAATTGAACCGAGCAATCGTGAGCATCGCCGGACTCGCCCGACAGCCACCAGTGAGTATCGTCGGTATGTCGCGAGTGTACCGGGACCGAAGATCGTGGTGATTCAGGATCTGGACAAGCCTCGGGTTGTGGGATCCTTCTGGGGGGAAGTGAACGCCAACATCCACCGTGCTCTGGGGTGTGTGGGAACGATTACAGACGGCGCCATCCGGGACCTCGATGAAATGACGAATGCCGGCTTTAAGGCGTTGGCGCGTCGATTGTGTGTCGGCCATGCGGCGGTTCAGCCGGTGGAGTTCAATTGCGAGGTGGAGGTTTTCGGTCGCAAGGTGAATCCCGGCGATCTGATTCATGCGGACAAGCATGGGTTTCTGGTGGTGACGCCGGAAGAGCAGCCGGAGCTTCTGGAAGCCGCGAAGTTCATGGACACGAATGAGTGTCGGACTGTGATCCAGGCGGCACGGGAGTGCGCGGGGCTGACGACCGAGGAGATTCTGAAAAAGCTGGGCGAGGCATCGCGTGAGTTTTCCGGGAATGCTCGTGAGAGATTTCGTCGGGACGGTGAGTGGTGAGGTTATGAAAGTTCTCTGTGGCAGGCAACCTGCGGGAGTGCGGCGATGGATGAGTACGAGCAGATTTCCCGAATGATCGACCATTCGCTGCTGAAACCGAATACGCTGATTTCAGAGTTCGAAGCGGGATGTGCGCTGGCCGTTCGATATCGAACTGGCAGTGTCTGTATTCAGCCGCATTACCTGCGTCGGTGTGCGGAGATTCTTCAGGGAAGTGGTGTTCGTGCCAGCACCGTGATCGGGTTTCCGCATGGTGGGCAGCGGACCGTGGTCAAGGTTGCGGAAGCCGAGCGAGCGCTGGCGGACGGTGGGGAAGAACTGGATCTGGTCTGCAATATCAGTCGTGTAGTGAGTGGAGACTGGGATTTTGTGCGATCGGATCTGGCGGCGGTGATTTCGGTTGCGCATCAGGCACGTCAGAGAGTGAAGGTGATCTTTGAAAACTGTTATCTGACGGACGAGCAGAAAATCCGCCTGTGTGAGATCAGTACGGATCTGGGAGCTGACTGGGTCAAGACGTCGACCGGATATGGCACCGGCGGGGCGACTCTGGACGACCTGAGGCTGATGCGCAAGCATGCGGGACCGGCGGTGCAGGTCAAAGCCGCGGGTGGTGTGCGTGATCTGGACACTCTGATGCAGTGTCGCGCGATTGGTGTGACGCGTGTGGGTGCCAGTGCAACTCAGTCCATCCTGGATGAGCATCGTCGACGGCTGGGATTACCAGCACTTGGCGACGGCGGCAGTGTGGCTGTGGAGGGATACTGAAAAGCTGAGTACGTTGTTGGTTGGTGAGTGGCGGCAGTGCATCGAACAAACGCATCACCGCGATCGCTCTGACAGAAGATGACGGCCGCAGCGAACTGTTGTTTAGCTGGAATTTGTCTGATCACGAACAGAGGCCGGACTTTGCCGATGTGGGCGAAGTGATTCCTCTGAAGTTCACCTGTTGGAAAGAAACACACATGATCACTCGAACGGCGGGCGTGGCCCTGCTGACCATGGTTCTGGCAGGACTGCCGATGGGTTTACTGGCGGATGAGTCGGCAGTGCTGACGATTGGGTCTAAGGCTCCGGAGCTGAATGTGCAGCACTGGGTCAGTGATGGCCGGGGAGCTTTTAAGCCTGTAAAGAAGTTTGAGTCAGGCAAAGTTTATGTGGTGGAGTTCTGGGCGACATGGTGTGGACCGTGTATCGCCAGCATGCCGCATCTGGCCGAGGTGCAGACGAAGTATGCGGAAAAGGGAGTGCAGATCGTCAGTATCAGTGACGAGGATCTGGAAACGGTCGAGGGATTTCTGAAGCGACCGGTGCGTGGTGCTGTGCCGGCTGAGGGGCAGACGGAGCCGCCGACCTATGCCGAGTTGACGAGTGCGTACTGCCTGACGACGGATCCGGATCGATCTGTCGCGGCAGACTATATGGAAGCGGCGGGCCAGAATGGGATCCCGACGTGTTTCATCGTCGGAAAGACTGGTGTGGTCGAGTGGATTGGTCATCCGATGGAAATGGACCAGCCACTGGATCAGGTTGTGGAAGATAAGTGGGACCGCGACGCATTTCTTGAACAGTTTCGCAAATCGCAGGAACGCAGTCTGCTGATGACCAGGCTTGGCGGTTTGGTGCGTGCGGGGAAAACGAGTGAGGCGCTGGCTGCGGTTGAGGAAGCGAAGAAGGCGAATGCCGGAGATCAGGCCTATCTGGCGATGCTGGATCGGCTGTCATTTCAGGTTCAGGTGCAGCCGGCAATTCAGCAGGTTCAGCGCGGCAAAGTGGACGAGGGTCTGGCGGCGATAGAGAAGCTGCAGGAGCAGGCGTCTGAGCCGATGCAGGTTCAGTTGCGGAGTTTGAAGTTTCGTGTGTTGTTGTCGACTGAGCGAACAGAAGCAGCGATTGCGCTTCTGGAATCGATTGCTGCCCGGGAGCCGGTTCCGTCGGACGAGTTGAATGAGATTGCGTGGTCAGTTTATGAGCTGGCACGAAATCAGCCGGTCACACCGAAGGCGGTGATCAGTGCGGCGACTGCGGCAGCAGAAAAGGCCGTTGGGGCAGATCCTGAAAACGCCATGGTCCTGGATACACTGGCGCATCTCGTGCATCTGGGTGGTGATCTGGACCGCGCATTGACTCTGCAGGAGTCGGCCGTGAAGAAT
>JALQWE010000423.1:0-3662 GCA_023258825.1 Planctomycetaceae bacterium
GGAAATGACGGGCAGGCCGACGGCTTGTGCCTCGGCAATGACGTTGGGCAGTCCTTCCCACTCGGAGGCCAGCACGAGCACATTGGCGGCCTTCATCAGGCCGGGAAGATCGGCACGCCAGCCGGTAAAACGTACTTCCTGTTCAAGGCCGGCGCGTTGAACGGACTGCTGCAGAGATGCTCGCAGTGGGCCTTCGCCGACGAAGATCAGTTTGGGGGGGCGAGGCAGCTTTGAGCTGTGTGCCAGCAATTGTTGAAACGCCTGAAGCACCAACTGTGGGTTCTTTTGTGGCGTGAGTCGGCCGGCGCAGAGGATGACGAAGTCGGTTGGCTGAAGATTCAGCAGGCCGCGGTTTGCAGGAGGGAACGCATCGAGTTCTTCGAAGTCAACACCATTCCGAATTGTGGAAATGCGATTCTCGGGGATATCACAGAGAGCTTTGTGAGCGTGGCTGACGGCTTCGCTGACTGCAATGTAGTGATCGCTCCAGGGGCGAGTGAGTTGTTCGGAGAGGGTGACGGAAAGTCGTCGGTCGGCGACGCGGACGCCGGAGATGCAGAGGGGAACGTGGGCGAGTCGACCGGCGATTCGACTGACGATGTTGGCCTGGTGCAGAAATGACAGGATCACGGTGGGGTGGAGGGTGTTGAGTACTGTGCGAAGTCGTGGGATGGCACGAAGATCGAGGAATCCGCCGCAGTGCAGTGCGGTGACGGGGATGGCGTGTTGTTGCAGAGTGGCGGCGAGTGGTCCGGGATCGCGCAGGCTGACGACGTGAATCTTCCAGTGCTTCTGTTTCAGTCCGATGGCGATGCGAACGAATGCTTTTTCTGCGCCGCCGACATCGAGTTCGGTGATGACCATGCACAGGGTGGGTGCGTGTAAGGGCTGGATTCCCGATGGATTTTGGTGGCTGAGACTGGTTACGGGGTCAGAGGTCATACCTGGGCATTCAGAAACCGGGGAGTTGCGGCGATTTTGGCGTTTGTGGCTGAACGTCCAGCGGGTGTCTATTATAGGAGCTGGAAAACGAAAGTGCCGGGCCCGTGTGGGATTCGGCAGAAGATGTGATGGTGATTGTAGAGTGGCGGCCTGTCTGCATGACATCTCGGGATTTTGATTTATTGTCGTCCTGGCAGTTTGAGTTGCCGGTGGAACTGATCGCCAGTCGTCCAGCGACGCGGCGGGATGATTCGCGACTGCTGGTGATTGACCGGGCGAGTGGTCGAATTGTGCATTCGTGGATTCGGGAGCTGCCGCAGTGGCTGAATTCCGGAGACTTGCTGGTGTTCAACAACACGCGAGTTCTGCCGGCGAGGTTATTCGGAGTACGCGTGTTGACGGGTGGTCGTTGGGAGGGGTTGTATATTGAGCAGCGGGAACCAGGGGAGTGGCACCTGCTCTGTGAGACTCGTGGTAAGCTGACGGCGGGTGAGCGAATTCGGGTGCTGCCTGTGAAGTCACGCGCGTTGCCCGGGGCAGTGCCGGATCCGGGGGAATCCGGGTTGATCCTGCAGCTGACGGAGAAGCAGTCGGATGGCAGCTGGCTGGCGACCGTGGATGACAAGCGGGGGGTGCGGGAGATTCTGGAACAGTATGGCTCGATACCGCTGCCGCCGTACATGGGGCGAAAAGTGGCCGATGCGGAGGATGAGGAGCGGTATCAGACGGCGTTTGCGGCAGAGCCGGGGGCGGTGGCAGCACCGACAGCGGGATTGCATTTTACGGAAGAGTTGTTGCAGCGATGTGCGCAGCGGGGTGTGTTGAGGACGGAGCTGACGCTGCATACCGGGCCTGGTACATTTCGGCCGGTCTCGGTTGAGCGACTGTCGGAGCATCAGATGCACGAGGAGTGGTGTCGACTTCCGGCCGAATCTGCCGATGTCATTCGTCGGGTGCGGGGGATGGGGCGACTGGTGGCCGTGGGCACGACGTCGGTTCGCACGCTGGAATCGGCAGCTTTGGCCGACGACGAATTCCCGCGGGGTTGGGAAGGGCGTACAGCACTGTTCATACAGCCGGGTTTTCAATTTCGCGCGGTAGATTGCCTGCTGACGAATTTTCATCTTCCCGGAAGCACTCTGTTGATGCTGGTCGCGGCTTTTGCCGGTTTTGAGCTGATCATGGAGGGGTATCGTCAGGCAATTGCAGAGCGATATCGATTTTTCAGTTATGGGGACGCCATGCTGATTCTTTGAGTGACGATCAGTGATTGCGGAATCGTTGAAAGCGATACAGGTGGGACCATCCGGGAAATTCGGCAGTTTGTGCTAACTGATACTGCCTGTATGTCGGGCCTTGCCTGTGGGAGAAGCGAGTGGTGGTGAAACAATGAACCTGATTCAGTCAACACCTGATGCCGAAAAATGCTGACACAGGCGCGATGTGGCCGGGAAATATTCGGGTAAGTTCTGTTTTGCAGAGCTGCGGCCGAATTGCGGGCTCCCGGAATCCGATGGAAAGCGTGTGTCTGAAGCGCACGAGGGAGGGTGTGTACCATGATGTTTCGGAAAGTGCTGAGCAGTGTTCTGGCAGTAGCAACGACCCTGGGGGCCCCCGTGCTGGGATCTGGCCCTGTGGAGCTTCGGTCGCGAGACGTCGTGCTGAACGGTGGGAAGCTGGAAGGAACGGTTGTGAATCGCGAGGCGCAGCCTGTCTCCGGGCTGACGGTGCGACTGTTTCATGGTGAAAATCTGATCGCGACCACCACGAGCGATGAGCGTGGGCAGTTTTCCGTGACTGGTCTGCGGAATGGCGGACATGTGTTGTGCACGGGTGAGGATCGGCAGAATGTCCGGTTCTGGGGCACTCAGGCAGCACCGCCGGCCGCGGTGAATCGAGTGACCATGGTTGTAGATGAGGCGGTTGTGCGTGGTCAGTGCGGGGATGCCTGCGGCGAAGGCAGCGGGGGTTTGCTGACCAGTGTGATGGGGAATCCGGCCGTGTTGCTGCTGATCGGTGGTGGTGTGGTGGGTGTCGTGGCGATTGCCGCCCACAACAACAATGACGACCAGCCAGCCAGTCCGTGAGCTGTGTGCTGTTCTGGTGTTGGCTGAGTGAGTGACCTCGATCGGAGTGTGTCGCGGCAGAATTGAACGCCAGAGAATTGTGATCACTGAGAACGCCGACGATTTTCGTCGGCGTTTTTTGCGCGCTTGCCGGGACGTCAAAATATGTCCGGTTTCATGAGTCCGGCTGGCACGGTGGCGTTGGCGACGTTTCGCTGGAGCGAAGCGTGAGGCCTCCCAGATTGCACATGGTTTCGCCATCCGAGGGTAGGGATCACAGCTGCGCTGTGGATTCAGCTGAGCCGTGTCTTTATCTGACCGGCGGATTCAGACCGCTCCGTCACCGACGCGGCTCGTGATGGCGTTGATTCGCAGCGCAGCGTGCCCTGTTGCAGTTTTATGCGGTCTACTGCCAGGTTTGGCCCTTCCGGACGGGACGCGACTCATCTGGAACCTGGCCCAGTCGAGGTGTAATAGGGCTTACGGCTGGAATATTCGTCAAATCTTGACTCATTGATACGCCGTGCATATTCCGATAATCCCGAATAACTGTTGATTCCGGAGTATTTTGAGGGTGTTGCCCTGGGGCGAGGGTAACGGGTAGTGATTTCCTGCCACGTTGAACGTGCAGGAGGTCGGGTCAGGCGCCGGAAT
>JALQWE010000423.1:3672-4004 GCA_023258825.1 Planctomycetaceae bacterium
AGTGGCTCCTTAAAAGCCTGCCTTTTTTAAGGAAATAGACGGTGAAGCGTCCGGGACTTGTAGCAGCGGGGCTGATTGGATCTGCGACCACTCTTTGCGTGCTGTTGAATCAGCACCTGGAGCTGGGGGCGTCGGAAGACGGGAAGCGATCGTTTCGGGAAGCGCTGAAAGGCTCTCCTGAACCGGAATTGGTCGAAAAAGAAGACGGCATTCGTCTGAATTACTTTGACTCCACGTGGGAACGCGTGTTGAAGAATGTGGCGGAGAGTCAGCAGTTGACTCTGGTGATGGAGCAGGCGCCTCCGGGACGTTTTGCCCGACGCGACCGCACG
>JALQWE010000424.1 GCA_023258825.1 Planctomycetaceae bacterium
ATTCGAACGGTCGGGTCAGGCAGTGGGGCTGAATGTCCATGGGGGCGTTGCACGATCGTGAGCTTTCTTTACTGAATCAGTGTTTGATGTCTGAGCGTTTGATATCAGGGGAACCTGCAAACGCCAGCCGCAGGGTTTTTGAAGGTGGACTGCGGTCTTGTCGCAGTGGCTTAGTGAGTCGCTGATTGTGTCTGAAACAGGGTTCCGTGTTCCTGAAACAACTGCAGCAACAGCTGTTCCAGTCTCTGGCCACCTTCGCCGGCAACAGCAACGATCTTCGCAATGTCCGCGGGTTCCAGCGCGTCAGGCAGGCACATATCGGTGACAACCGAGAAGGCGAGCACCTGCATGCCGGCATGAGTGGCTGCAATACATTCCGGGACTGTCGACATGCCCACCACATCTGCGCCCAGCAGTTTCAGCATCCGGTATTCTGCACGAGTTTCCAGATTGGGTCCCGGCACGGCGGCCAGTACAGCTTTGTGGGCTGCGATACCCATTTTGAGTGCCGTCTGACGAGCGACTTCGATCAGGCGCTGACTGTAGGGTTGACTCATGTCCGGGAAGCGTGGTCCGAGGCGATCGTCGTTGATACCACGCAGCGGGTTGTCCGGCATCAGGTTGATGTGGTCGTCAAGGATCACGAGATCCGCGAGCTGGAAATGCGGATTCATGCCGCCGACGGCACTTGTCAGGATGAGTGTCTGTGCTCCCAGCGCACGCATGACGCGGACAGGAAAGGTGACCTGTCTCAGGGAATACCCTTCGTAGTAATGGAAGCGTCCTTCCATCGCCATCAGGGGAACACCCTGGAGTGTTCCACAGAGCAGTTTTCCGGCATGAGATGGCGCGGTGGATTTCGGGAAATGCGGTATTTCGGAATATGGAATCTCCGCTTCCACCTGGATCTTTCGGGCCAGGCCACCCAACCCGGTACCAAGGATCAGTCCGGTGCTGGGTGTTCGTTGCCAGCGTGCTTTCAGAAACTGCGCCGCGTCTGTGATCTCTTCCCACAAGCCCTGCATTGAATCCTCCCGAATCGTGTGCCGCTTTCCGAGGGGATTGGCGGCGATGTTTTTACAGCGATGCGCATCAAAACAAATGCACCAGCGGAAAACAATCCTCCGACGGAGTTTTGCCGGGTGCAGGTGTTGCTGCCGGACGAGGTGCTGACACCGGAGATCTTTGTGGTTGTTCCGGTGTGTCCGGACACGGCCGTGTCGTTCGGCCGCGTGTCTTCACTGCCGCAGACATTGTCACAATAAAAAAGGCACTTCATTGCTGAAGTGCCTTGAATGAACTGCATGAGCCTGTGTGATGGAGACTGGAGCAACCAGGCTGTCATTCACAGAGGAGAGTTTGCGATTGCATCCGAATCAGAAGTCGTCGTCTTCGCCTTCGAATTCTTCTTCGTCGTCATCATCAAAATCATCATCGTCGTCATCGTCGAAGTCGTCGTCTTCGAAGTCATCTTCATCATCGAAGTCGTCATCGACTTCTTCTTCGTCATCGAAGTCGTCATCCTCGTCGTCGTCGACTTCTTCATCGCCGAAATCGGCGCTGAAATCATCATCGTCGTCGTCGCCACGGAGTTCCGGGCTGAAGGTCACGTCCTGGTTTTTGAAGCCGACGAGCCCTGCCAGGGGGAAAAGAGAGTCCTCGGTTTCGATTCTGCCTGCGTTCAGAATGAGCATGACCAGTTGCCTTTTTCTTTTGTCCAGTGGTCTGTCGACTGCGGAAACTTTGCTTTGACGCGTTTAATAATCACACATGGAATCACTTGTCAACCCTGTGATTTCCCGTGCCTGTAACAAAACCCCGCCTTTTCGCGGGTTGGAAAGATTCTGCAGCGTTTTCGTCGGAATCCAGTGCCCGTCATGAGAGAGTTTTCAGAGAAGTTCTGCAGAGTTTCGCGGAGAATTATGGTCTATGACGATGCGGGTGAAAACGGTGTTTTCGAATCCGCTGCCTGTCTGAACCTTCTTCGCGCTGGGCCACTGCTCTGAGTTTGGTCTCACAGGTTAGGCGCGAGCAAAACACTTGGCAACGAAAAAAGCCCGTTTTCCGCAAAGCTTGTTTCTGTCGCCAGACTTCGGAATCCGCTGCGGATCATCGTCGATCGGAGACTTCTCTGCCACGCCCACCCGTGGTGCGGTTCAGAACTTCCGATTGATCGCGGATTTTACGTCGAGTTGTGGTGGGGTTTTGTGGATTATACCGCTGGTGCGTGTCCGCGGGACATGCGTAACAGGCTGTGGACGCGTGCGTTTGTCCTCAGGGCAGCTGCACCCGCAGACGCTCATCCGAATTCGCGATGCTTTGTTTTGTCCACTGACACAGGTCCGGTCGATCCCGGCCAACACGAATCGTATAATTCCCGGGAGCAAAGACCGGAGGCCGGAATTCTGAACCCGTTACACGCACCGTGTACAGCACTTCTGAGTCACTTTCTGAAACCACCTGGACCACGGCCTGATCTGCATTCTGAAACTGCAGTTCCGGCAACCAGCCCACCGGAATCCGCCCATCGTTCTGATCCATGCGAATTGTGACGGGCCATCCGGGAAACTGACCTGCGTCGCCATCCTGCACCTGACTGAATCGTGGCCAGCATTCCAGAGTTGCCGTGCCGGTTGATCGGCGGAAGCGAACCAGCCCGTGTCCATCGGCCCGTTGCCGTTCGTCGGCGGTGTTTTCCGGATTGGCATACGCCAGCATCGTGATGCGATTTCCGAGTCCATCAAGGTAATCCCCGGTCCAGGGCAGCGGGCTGTTCGGGACGGCATTGGGCCCCGCCTGCTCATTTTCCGGATGCCACCAGCGTCCGTAGATGGTGTTGACCACAGCCGGGGCCGTGAAGGCAAAGGGACCATCACCAAAGGAGTCGATTCCGTGTCGAACGACGACCGCAAGATGCTGGTCGCCGCAGAGATGCAGAGCGCGGGCTTTACGGAGTTCCACCAGTGCCGCACGGCGACCTGACTGTGGCCAGCCGTTGCAGTCCAGATCCGCCAGCAGTCGATTGTCCGGTGAGCCATGCAGATGGACCGCACCACAGAAGGCTGTCTGGGACAGCACGCACTTCATGGAAGCGCCTGTCCAGTCTTCTGACCAGTCACGCAGGAACGACAATTGTCGTTCGCCCAGCAGCTGCAGCCCCGGCAGATCGATGGCTGCTCGATCATAGGCCGGATCTGTAATGTGATCGGGGCGGGGGCCGAGGGCCGGAATGGTCCCTTCAGGACCGGTCTTGAACTTGCGGTCTTCAAGAATAGCAAAGTCAATTCCACCAACTCGCAGCCGGGTGAAATAAACACCTATGCCCTGCTCGACCACCTGGGGATCGACGGGATCCGGAAGATGCCATGTCTGGCAGCGTTCGACCATCCGCACGTATTCGGCGGGGTAATAGTAGCCACCGTCAGACCCCGTGAGTTTGGCGGATTTGCGTCCTGATGCTCCCCAGAGATTCGGGTGACCCACATCATGGTCATCCGGGATGGTGACGACGGGGCGATCACGAACAATGTCGCGAAACTGCATGCCCCATTCCAGCCAGCCAAATGTATGCTGGGTGTGGTGATAGGTCTGATCCCCGGCGAAAAACAACAGATCCGGGTCCTGTCGCTTCAGGTTTTCAATGATGGTCTCACGAGACCCCGGAGTACGACTGGAGTTGCAGGAGAGCACGGCCACACGCACTTCGTCTCGTGGCCATGGGTCGCGACGAATGACACCGTCGAAGTGTGACTGACTGGCAAGTCGTACCCGATAGGGGACATCCCGCGAAGCATCCCAGTTGCTGATCCGGAAGTGCGCTGTCCAGCCCGGATACACAATCGGCTGCACTGCGGCCGTCTTCCATTCGGTGCCTTCAAGAAATTCAAGAGTCACATCACGTGGCTCTGCAGGAAGAAGAGGGTAAAGCTGAGCTGTCAGCTTCAGAATCCCGTGATCATGCGTGTACAGGGCGAAGGCGACAACATCGCTGCGGTCCACC
>JALQWE010000425.1 GCA_023258825.1 Planctomycetaceae bacterium
AGATATCCGCCCGTCACCGGGATCGCGTTCTCCAGCCAGTTGCCCGGGGTGCTCCATTTGTTGTCCACATCACCCTGCCAATGCAGCATTTGCGGACTGACTTTCAGGCTGACGTCATTGCCATCGCCACCCTTGTAGCTGATGACCGCATTGTGACCCGTCCCCAGAAAGTTATGCAGCACGGTGCCTTCCGGCATCCCGGCACATGTATCACCGATGGCATCACTGCCGTCATTGCTGATCAGTATCAATTCCTGTCCCGCTGTCGGAAGAAATCCGTTCCGCCGCGAATAATTCAGCGTGCCGCCCAGCACCACGGACCCCGTCACCAGCAACTGTCCGTGCTTTGCGAATCCGTTGCCCGCATCGGCACCACCAATTGGAAATTCGAGAATACTGCCAGCCTGCGCGGTCAGACTACCCGTGCTGAAGACCGATGCCTGACCGTCCGGTCCGTCCGTCGCAACAAGACGCCCGTTTTCCACCACGGTGACGGATGACTGAATACTGCCGCTCCCCTGCAGACGTCCCCTGACAGTTGTTGGGGATGTCGTCGATCCCGTCACATTCCACACGCCATATACTTCGGTCCAGCCTGTCCAGGTGCTGGCGGATGTTAGTACGTTCGCCTGACCGGCTAAGATGACAGTTCCGGTGCCGCTGATCACGCCATTGATGGTGTTGACGTGATTTCCCCCCGAAGTATCAGAGAAGATCACCAAATCCATTCCCGGCAGGTCGATCGGTGAATTCCAAATCGTTGGTGTGTTGGTCAAAAGCGCGACGGTGCACGGTAGCTTCAGACGAACACTCTCAAAGTTCACCAGCACCCCGTCGCCTGAACTCTCAAATGATCCCCAGCCAATATGACCTTTGCTATCTGCCAGCGTGATGGCATTGCCCTGAAATTCAAAGTTTCCTGCGGCCGACGAATCGAGAACCGTGATGGAGGCTTCGAGACCCACGAGTGTATTGTTCGTCTGGAAACGATCGGCAAATCCCGGCGTCGTTGGGTCGAAAATCAGCAGGGCACCGTTTGTTGGAACTGCACCTTCCTGCCAGTTCTCACTATCTGCCCAGTCCGCACTGGCGTCCCCCTGCCCGTGCAGCGTCTGACGCAGCACATGCAGAGCGACATCGTTGCCGTCACCCCCCACGTAAGTGATCACTGCGTCGTGACCCGTCCCGAGGAAATTGGAAATCACCGCACCTTCCGGCAGCCCCGCAAATGTGCCGGTAATTGGGTCGGTGCCATCGTTGCTGATCACGATCATCTCTGCACCGACTGTCGGTACGTAACCAAAGTTGGGGTCGTAAACCGGGTTGAATTCTCCTGCCAGTTTCACTGTACCGCTGACACTTACCTGGGAATGCTGGCCATGATTGCTCCCGGGTGTGGGGCCAAAGATCTTGATGTTTAGAGCGCTGCCGCTCTGCATCTCCAGATTACCTGTTTTCAGCACCGCAGTGGGAAGTTCACTTCCCATCCCCGGCGAAATTCGACCACCAGCCTGCACAATCACTGGTGCATTTACAGATCCCTCGCCCCCTAATACCCCACCGCTATGTACCGTCGTTGGAGAAACGATCGATCCGTCCACCCACAGCGCACCGTAAATATTTGTCGGGCCCGAATACGTATTTGCTGCAGTCAGGCGGATTGTTTCGTCACGAAACTCAATGCCACCTGCTCCGCTGATCACGCCATTGACATCCATGTGGAAATAGGGCACTTCGCTGCTTACTGGCGTCTGATAGCTCCAAATCAGGGAGTTGCCTTGTAAATCAACCGGAGAATTCCAGTGTATCAGAGAAAAGCCGGAGCTGATGTTGAACTCGCTATTCGGCTCAGTCAGCGTCATCCCGGCCAGATTGATATTCATCTCACCTTTGTCACTTTGTACCCATAAACGGCGATACAAAGAAACCGGATTACCACTGATAGAAAAGTAATCCGACGGAGCCCATTGTTCAGCGTACAGATAGAATTCTGCGGTCAGTCCTGTGATATCGTTGACCGATTCAAAATTGCCCTCGGCTCGTTGCCAGAACAGAAGTATCACACCGCCGGATGGAGCTGATCGTTCCGTCCATGCTTCTCCCTGTTTATACCAATCCCAGTTTTCAGCGTTGCTCCAGAGATTGTTTGATTTACCGATCCAGTGCATCGGAAGCGGCCCAACACGTAGACTCACGTCATTTCCGTCGCCACCAGCATACGTAATCTTCGCGAAATGTCCGGTTCCCAGAAAATCTCCAATCCATGCGTCTTCTGCCAGTCCGTCAAACGTGCCACTGACCTTGTCGGTGCCGTCGTTGCTGATCAGTATCAGCTCCTGCCCAGCGGACGGGGTGAAGCCATTCAATCGCTGTAGGTTCAAGTTGCCGGCCAGAGTCACCGTTCCTGAAACATGCAGGGCCCCGTGTGTTGCGGCCGTCGCACCTGCCGTGCTGCCTCCCAACGGAAATTCCAGCGTACTTCCGGCCTGCGTCACAAGATTGCCCGTCTGCAGAATCGCCGTCTGCTGGCCTCCACCCTGCATCGTCTGAATTCGTCCGCCGTCAGCCACGGTCACTGGCGCCGAGATGGTGCCCTTGCCAAGTAGACGCCCGCCAATTCCCACGGTCGTGGGGGAAACAGAGCTCCCGTCCATCACGAGAGTTGATTTCAGCATGGTTGGACCCGTGAAGGTGTGCGCGGCATTTGTGGAGAACGATCCGGCCTGAAACGTCACACCGCCCGTGCCACTGATCACGCCCGCTAATCCCGCGGTGCCACCCTGCAGAATCAGTCCAAATCCCTGCAGGTCAATCGGTGAATTCCACAATGCCTTCGCTTCTGCTGAAAACTCAAACGTCTGGTGTGCTGATAAGGTGACCCCAGCCAGATTGATTCGCAATTCTGAATCCGCCTGAGCGATGATCCCCGCCTTGACTGCCAGCGAGTTTCCCCGCAGCTCAAAATCGCCTGCATTCGAATTGTCGTTGATACGAATCAGCCCGACCTCAAGCCCGACCAGGTCGTTCTCAGTGAGAAATCGTCCGGCGAATCCGGTGGTAGTCACATCGAAACGCAATTCCATGCCATTCACGGGGGCTCGGTTTTCCAGCCAGTTTCCCGGAGTGCTCCATTTGCCGTCGACATCTCCCTGCCAGTGCAGTACGGGTTCGGCCACCTGATAGACCTGCCCGGAAAAATTTCCATTCAGACTGCTTGTCAGAACGCTGACAGAATTGGAAGAGCGATTGGCTGTCAGCAGATCCGTCTTACCATCTCCGTTGACATCGCCCGTCACGACCGCATAAGGCGCAGTGGCTGTCCCGAACGTCTGTGCCCCCCAGAATGTGCCATCACCTTTCCCGGAACGTACGCTGACGTTATTACTGCCGCGATTGGCCGTGGCCAGGTCCAGCTGCCCGTCACCATCGAGGTCCTTGAGCAACACGGCCGCAGGCTGCGTACCCATCGAATACTGTTGCTGCGGCTGAAATGTTCCGTTTCCGTTGCCTTTGAAGACACTTACGAGATTGCTACCCGGTGCGGCAACGGCCAGATCCACCTTTCCGTCGTTATTCAGATCCCCATGCGTGACGGCCGCAGGCTGCGTCCCGGTGGCATAGGTCTGGATGGACTGAAATGTTCCGTTCCCATTTCCCAGCAGCACTCCCATAGTGTTCGCGACGGAGTGAGCAACAATGAGGTCAGATTTTCCATCGCCATTCAGATCCGCCGCATCAATCGCAACGGGTGACAACGCCGTGTCAAACGTCTGTTCACTAAAGAACGTTCCATCACCCTTTCCTGGCAGGATCGTGACAGAATTGTCCTTCGTGTTGACGGTCGCCACGTCCAGTTTGCCATCACCGTTGAAGTCACCCGGGACCAGATCGTTCGGATCACGACCGGTCGCATGTGTCACCTGCGTCGCGAAGGATCCATTCCCATTTCCCAGCAGTACTCCAACCGTCTTGTCTTTCTGATTCGCAACAAGGATATCCA
>JALQWE010000426.1 GCA_023258825.1 Planctomycetaceae bacterium
ATTTTTTGCTGTGCAATTGCAGCTGCCCGGCGTTGGTGGGATGCTTTGTACCTGTGAGCGGCAAGTTTATCGGGTGCGGCGTGCGGGAGTAGTCAGATGGCGACGCAGAAGGCAGTGGTTTTGGTAAGCGGTGGACTCGATTCGGCCACGGCGCTGGCGATTGCCGCCGCGCAAGGCTTTGAATTGCATGCGATCTCGTTTGATTATGGGCAACGTCATCGTTTTGAACTGGAAGCGGCTGCTCAGGTCTGCAAATCGCAGCGGGTTGCCAGTCACGTGGTCTTCAATGTGGACACTCGCATTTTTCGGGGCTCGGCCCTGACCAACGACATTCCTGTGCCGCATCATCGCGATGAATCGCAGATGCAGGCGGGAATTCCGGTCACCTACGTCCCCGCCCGCAATACGATCTTTCTGTCTGTTGCCCTCGGGCTTGCCGAGTCGCTGGGCGCGGACGATCTGTTTCTGGGGGTCAATGCCGTCGACTACAGCGGGTATCCGGATTGTCGACCGGAGTTCATTGATGCCTTTGAAAAACTCGCTAACCTCGCCACAAAGGTCGGTGTAGAAGGGCGGGCGATTCGGATACATGCGCCGCTGATTCGCTGGACCAAGGCCGAGATTATTCAGCAGGGAATGCGATTAGGAGTCGACTACGGCCTGACTCACAGTTGCTATGATCCAGCCCCCGATGGGGCGTCCTGTGGCGCCTGCGATTCCTGCCAGTTGCGGCTGAAGGGGTTTCGCGAGGCGGGGCATCGCGATCCGATTCGTTACGTGGCCGGGGCCACAGGGCAGATCACGAACTGAATTCAGGATCCGTCTCTCGCCGGCGGTTATTGAATTCGTTTCCGGAAAACTTCAGTTTTACGTATTCAGTATTGGGAAGAGTGCACGTTCATGTCATTTCAGGATTCGGATCAGCAAAGCCGTCATCTGGTACGGGCATCGCGACAGCTTATTGGTGACATTGAGACACTGATTGCGGAGGCTCAGGCAGAAACTCGGCCCCTCGAAGTGGAACCGTATCGTGGACGGCTGTTTGCCTGTTTCGTGCAGGCGTGGCAGCAGCAACTGATTCCCGATGATACGGCGGCTCCGGCATTCGATGACTTCGAAGAAGACGATCCGGAACTGCGACTGAACGCTGACACCCTGTGCCGGCTGCTGGCCCGTCGCTGGGGGCTGGATATGGCCGCCCGTGAGGCTCAGGCCATGCAAACGCGTCTGCCGGCTGATCAGCTGGAACGTATGCGTCTGCTGTGGTCGGTGATGCGAATGTGGATGGAGTGGAGCTATGCGTGGCGACGCTGGGTTGAACTTCACGCGACGGGCGAAAATGGCGAGGCTGGTGATCGGGCGACTGGTGCAGACTCGATCACTTGATCCCGGCTGCTGGTGTCTGCCGCTCAGGCGTCAACCGCGCGGATGGCATTGTCGGTGCACGGCCTTCAGTCGGCTGTGTTCGACGTGGGTGTAGACCTGAGTCGTGCGGATGCTGGAATGGCCAAGCATTTCCTGGAGTGCGCGGATGTCTGCGCCTCCAGCCAGCAGATGCGTGGCAAAACTGTGTCGCAGCGTGTGAGGACTGACGTCCCCGCAACCGACTCGCCGGGCATACCGCTGAATCAGCGCCCAGACAGATTCCCGGTTGATTCGGCGGCCGCTGCGTGAAAGAAACAGCCAGCCATGATCCTGGCCGGCCACGGTGACCAGCGCCGGACGTTCGGTTTCCAGGTAGCGGCGAATGGCGTCGATCGCCACCGGATTCAGAGAGACCATCCGTTGCTTGTTGCCTTTGCCCGTGCACCGGCAATAGCGGTCCTCAAATGCGACGTCGGACAACTTCAGATCCGCCACTTCCGAAACGCGGCACCCCGTGGCATACATCAACGCCAGCATCGCGCGATCACGGAGGGCATAGCGATCGACGGCTGTCAGCGGCGACACCAGGAGAGAATCCACCATTTCGGGGCTGAGGACTTTCGGCAGGCGTTCCCAGAGTTTCGGGGAACTGACCAGGTCCACAGTACTTTCGGCAACCACGCCCTCCAGCATCAGGAAGCGAAAAAACATCCGGATGGCAACCAGATTTCGCCCGATGCTGCTGGCCGCCAGTTCCAGTGACTGCAGATATTCGAGGAACGAGGTGATCACGGGCACCGTGACATCATGCACGCCGGCTTTGGCGTGATTGCGATTCCACGTGAAAAAACGCTCCAGATCCCGGCGGTACGCGTCGACCGTGTTTTTGGCCATCCCGCATTCGGCATCGAGATAATTCAAAAACGCATTCAGCCACGAGCCGGGGTCGCGGAATGATGCCGCTGCAAAAGTTCGACCTTCCGGCGGCCGTTTACGGCGAGTCATGGTGAGCTTTCGGCGGAATGGTGCAGGTCTGTTGAAACGGTGAGTCAGCCTGTCAGGAAGGCCGGACAGAATCCTGCCTCAAAGTCAGTTTCTGGCCTTACGCAACACCTGAAGTGTGCCACCGTAGCGGCGGCTTTCCAGTAATTTCGGCGAGGATTTGCGACGGACTGGCGGGATTTCCGGTGAAAAACGGCCTTCGCAGGCATCTGGAACATCAAACCGTCGGCAATCCAGGCCCTGAAAAGTCTCCCGATTCGCCTCAACGCTGCAGCCGTCGACAAGTTTCGAAGTCTGTGAGGCAGGAACTCAATCAGACGTGCAATTCGCGAAAAAAATCTTAAGGTTCACGGTCTGCAAACGAATCTCCACCGTGCCTGCTCAGGAAAATCGGAAAGATCTTCATGATGAATCGCGTGCTGTTGCTTGTTTTGTTTTGCGGTGCGATCGCGAATGGTCAGGAGAACTGGCCCAGATTTCGCGGGGAAAATGGATCCGGGATCAGTTTGCAGACCGGAATCCCGACCACCTGGACCGCCTCGGACCTCGCCTGGACGACAGAGCTTCCGCAGATCGGGCATTCGTCGCCGGTTGTCTGGGGCAAGTCCCTGTTTGTCACCACCGCGACGGACGGCGGACTTCAGCGGACTCTGCACTGCCTGAATGCGGACACGGGAGCAGAACAGTGGCAGGCTGTGGTGCAGATGGGAGAGAGCCACAAGCACCTGAAGAACAGTTGGGCGTCCAGCACTCCGGCCACCGATGGCAGTGTGGTTTGTGTTTTGTTTGCAGATGGACAGCGACAACTGGCGAAGGCCTGGGACGTCAGCGGCCGCGAACTCTGGGAACGCGACCTGGGAAGCTACGAAAGCGAGCATGGGCTTGGCGTTTCGCCGATCATGCATGATGGAGTGGTGCTGATCGCTAACGATCAGGTGGGACCCAGTTCGATTCTGGCCCTGGACACAAAGACTGGCGGCACCGTGTGGTCAGCCGAACGGACGCCCGGCAAGACATCGTATTCCACGCCCGTCATCGCCCCGGATGGCAAAGGGGGGCAGCAATTGATCTGCATCAGCGAATCTTCGGGAGTGAGCGGTTTGGACCTCGCGACCGGCAAAGTGAACTGGCAAACTCCTAAACTGCCCATGCGGACTGTGGCATCGCCGATTGTCTCCGAGGGACTTGTATTCGCAACCTGTGGAGAAGGAGGCAACGGAAAATACTTTGCTGCATTACGCACAGATGCCGGGATCAACGCCGACCAGCGGATGGTGTTTGAGCGGAAGACCATGCTGCCGTATGTGCCGGGTTTGATTTCCCGGCAGGGACTGCTGTTCCTCTGGGGAGATAAGGGGATTCTGGTCTGCCTTGAACTTCCCACAGGGAAGGAAGTGTGGTCAGAACGGATCGACGGTGCCTTCAGTGGTTCACCGATCTGTATTGAGGATCGGCTTTACTGTGTGACTGAAGATGGAACGGTTGTTGTCGTTCAGGCGGGGCCTGAGTTCAGGGAATTGGGACGGACGTCGCTGGGGGATGACTGTCATTCGACACCGGCGGTTGCCAACGGACATTTGTACTTTCACACGTTTCACAAGGTGCTGGCTTTACGGGCAAAGTGAATGGTT
>JALQWE010000427.1 GCA_023258825.1 Planctomycetaceae bacterium
ACAGAACCATTTGTCCGCACCGGATGCACTGCGAAATACCCCGTCAGCCACTCAAACAACCGGCTTCCGCCTGAGCCTTCTTTCCCCGGTTTGCTCCGAGTACACTGCAGGTTTCACAGGGTTGCTGGCGTGATGTACTTAAACTCCAGCAACTCCACTCCACTCAGCGACCACCTTCCCAGACCATTCCGCCGGCCCGAACAGAACCATGAAGACAAACGCACTCCGGAAATTTCGCGAACGCCTGGCACGAAATGAACCCGTCTTCGGAATCTGGGTGACACTGGAATCCGCATCCATCACGGAAATGGCGGTCGCACTGGGACTGGACTGGGTCGTGATTGACGCAGAACACGGCCACCTTGACTGGAAGGACATTAACGAACATATCCGCGCGGCTGTTCGCAGCGATACGGTCGTTCTGGTGCGACTCGCGGAACGCAGTACCGCGCTGACAAAACGCGTTCTCGATATCGGTGCTGACGGTGTCGTTATTCCCTGGATTGAAACCGCAGAACAACTGCGTGAGGCTGTTCGCGACTGCTGTTATCCCCCGGAAGGTCGGCGTGGTATCGGCGGAGAACGCGCCACGGCATGGGGCCAGTGCATGGCAGAGCACACCGCTGAGGCCAATCAGAATGTGCTGGTGGTCCCGATCCTTGAACGTGTGCAGGCCGTTCCTCACCTGTCCGAACTGTGCCGTGTCGATGGAGTGGACGTGTTCTTCTTCGGCCCTGCCGATTTCTCGGCGTCTGCCGGATTCCGTGGTCAGTGGGAAGGCCCTGGTATCGCCGAGCAGATTCTGGCGATGAAGGACGCTTTGACCGCATCCGGAAAGTTCTGCGGGGTGCTGACAACCGGACTCAGCGATCTGACACAGCGCGTGAATCAGGGATTCCGCATGCTCGGCCTGGCCTCAGACACAGGACTGATGCTGAGGGCCCTGCACCAGGCTCTGCAGGTCGTCGACCGTGATCGTTCGCCAGCCACCAGTCTTTCGCCCACGGACGGCCGAGCTCTACAACAGCCCCTGCCCAGACGCCCGGCACACATTCAGCCGGATCGTGACGCATTGATTGCCACGCTGGCTGCTGCGTCCACCGTAGAACTTCAGCCAGACATCACAGTCAACCCGATGGTGGGCGGCTTCAATACGGCGCAGCAACTGACCACCGCCATTGTCACTCTTCAGCCCAATGCCCTGCTGGCGTGCCACCGCCATCCCTGCAGCGAATCCATCACTGTCCTGAGTGGAACGCTGGAGATGCAGGTCGAGGGACGGCTGTACCGCCTTTCGCCTCTGGACAATATTGTGATCCCGCGCTGGTTGCCACACACCGCTCGCAACCCGGATCCTGCCAACCCTGTGCGACTTCACGCAGCGATGCCCATGAGCTTTCCGGAACGAGAGCCCGTCTCGAGACACTTCCCCGAAATTCCGATGCCCGACACATCAACGGGAATGCCCGGCATGGAACGCGTCACACGATTTGCCACCGCAAAACGCACCTCCGGAATCGGACCGGCCACTGAGTTCATAGACTACTTCAATTCCAATCTTGTACCAGGCATTGAAATGAGTGGCGGGTTTGCCAGATTCCAGCCCGGCGGACGACTGCCCGCGCATCTGCATGACTTTGACGAATCCATCTGTATCATTCGGGGTCTTGCCACCTGTTTTGTGGAAGGGCAACAGCACACTCTCGACAACTGTGCCACCGCAATGGTTCCACGGGGACGAGTTCACTTTTTTCGCAACGATTCCACCGACATCATGGAAATGATCTGGGTCTACGCCGGCCCGTTGCCGGAACGCATCGTCGTTGACGAAATCTGCGCGATCGCCCCTCCGGACAACTCACGGAGTCATGACCTGTGAATCCCGCTGATCATCCTGCATTTCATGTGCGACTCACTGCGGACTTTTACGACGCGGCCGGACAGCCGAAGTTCGACGACCTCGGACTCGGTGTGTTCCAGCAGTCGCCCCACGTACACGTTTCCGCCTTTCCGGAACATCATGCGGTCATTCAACCGGATCAACTGGCCGGGTGCCACGCAGCACTCGTCCTGTCACCACGCGTCACGGCGCAATCTCTGCAGGATGCGCACGATCTGCTGCTGATTGCCCGCTTCGGTGTCGGCTTTGATAACGTGGACGTCGACGCCTGTACTGAACGTGACGTGCTCGTGTCCATCACTTCCGGTGCCGTGGATCGTCCCGTGGCCGAAGCGACGCTGGGATGGATGATCGCCCTGTCACATCACATGCTGGTCAAGGATCGGCTGGTACGCACAGGCCAGTGGGACACCCGAACGCGTTATATGGGACGCGAACTTCGCGACCGGCAGCTCGGCGTCATCGGACTGGGCGGAATCGGACGGGAACTGGTTCGACTGCTGCACAGCTTCGGTATGCAGCCACCTGTTGCCTTCGACCCGGCACTGCCTCCGCAACTCTTCGCGGAACTGGGAGTCCGGCAGGTCTCACTGCAGGAATTGCTGCAAACCTCGGACTTCGTATCCATTCACTGCCCGCTGAATTCCCACACACGCAATCTGATTGGTGCTGCCGAACTTCAATTGATGAAACCTCAGGCTTTTCTGCTGAATACGGCACGTGGTGGGATCGTCGACGAGGATGCGCTCTTCCACGCCCTGCAGAACAATCTGATCGCCGGAGCGGCACTGGATTGCTTCTCGGAAGAACCCGTCACCCGCCCCAGCCGTTTCGCTCAGCTCGACAATGTGCTCCTTGCCCCGCATTCCATCGCGTGGACCGACGAGCTGTTCCGTGATATCGGACACACGGCCTGTTCCGGGATCCTTCGTACGTCGCTCGGACAACGCCCTCACGGCGTTCTCAATCCCGTCCTGTTTGACCGCCCTTCATTTCAGAAAAAGTGGTCTCGCTGGACAGCCTGAACGAACAGCTGTGCCTGAGAATCATTCAAGGTCGGGTTCGGACATCACCACGAGAATCCGGCGCCTATGATTCCACCCAGTGAATCATTCTGAACATCACCGATCAGACCACCCCGCAGGAAGAGCTTGTCCGTCGCCCAGTACACCAGTTCTGTGCGATAAACAGATTCGTCAAATCGGCCCTTCGTTTGCACTTCCAGAATGCTGCGCCACGCCAACGTTTCAGTCAAACTGACTTCGGCCCCGGGATTCACAGCAAAGCGTGTTTCCATGTCACCCAGAGACAAACTGAATGGACCCGCAGAAATATCGGCAACGACAAACTGAGTGCTGATGCCGGTCTGCAGAAATGGACGCACCGTATCAGACAGATAAAGATAAGTGTTCAGCCCCGTCGTGAACGAACGCGCATCTGCGTCGACCGAGAAACCATCCGTGGATCCTCGCAGATTCAAACCGACTGACGACAAAAACACATCCTGCCCCAGAAACTCGGGTAACTTCGAATTCCAGAGCGCGGGAACGTTGAACGTCGTGGAATATCCACGCACCCGCGCATCCGCCCCGGCCACATCACTGGCGCCGTCGATGTGCAGATACTGCAGATCCACGTAACGGCGGCCGACAAGCCATGGCTCTACCGGTTCGCAATCCACCACCGGTTCGCACTCATAAAACGGATTCTGTGCGGCCACCGTACCAGCATTCATGACACACAGCAGTGGCAGAATCGTGAAAAGAAGTCGTCTCATGAACTCACTGGCTCCGACAGATACTGAATCAACCACATTCCAGCTCTGCAGCACCGGAAATCCACTCCGGGAAACCTCATGACGGCTGAAGGCTGAATGTTGCATTTCCACAAAGCGTCCCTCCTGGTTCAAAAATCGCTGCCAGGAAAAACGCTCGCGTGTGGGACATTACCCGCGGTAGGCATCCCCCTGAAGATGGCTCCTTCAGTGTTTTCAGAATGTGCCCAACTGCATTCTCTTCACCCGCGAAAAAATCGCCGATTCTGCCGAAGTTCTCCTCCAGGGGGCAGAAAAGGGGTCAGGAACCAATAGTGCG
>JALQWE010000428.1 GCA_023258825.1 Planctomycetaceae bacterium
GCCACCGTACCGCCATAGTGAATGCCCGGGGCTGTGGGTTCATCGACCATCACCAGCACCAGCACTTTGGGGGCCTCAGCTGGAGCCCCACACACAAACGAGACGACCCACGCTGTGTCAGAATAGGTGCCCGTATCCGGATCCAGCTTCTGGGCGGTGCCCGTCTTGCCGAACATCGAGAATCCCGGGATCCTGGCGGCCTTACCCGTTCCCCGTTCCACGACATTACGCATCGGGTGCTGCACGAGCCATGCGGCTGTCTCCGGACTCATCAGGGCGCTGTGAATTTCCACCCCTTCCGGAATCAGCCCCTCCCGAGGCCCGGCAGTGAGCAACTCCGGTGAACGACATACCAGCGTCGGACGCACCAGACGTCCCCCATTGGCCAGCACTGCATGAGCCGTGATGAGCTGAAGCGGCGTGACTGACAACTCCTGCCCCATTGGAATCGAGCCCAGTGAATAGATGGTCCATTGTGAGAATGGATGCACCAGCCCGGGAAGTTCCCCTGACAACTCGATTCCCGTCCGGCGACCGAATCCAAAGCTGCAGGTTGCCTCGTAAAGAGCTCTCAGTCCCAGTCGTTCGCCGATTTTGGCCATCCCAATGTTACTGGATTTTACAAGCACATCCTCGACGCTCAGAGTCCCGTAGGAATGATGATCATGCAGTAGCCGCGGCCCCATTCGATACGCGCCAAAGCTGCAGTGAATTGATTCGTCTCTCTGCACAACACCATGCTCGATTGCCCAGCCTGCAATGAATGGCTTGAACGTGGACCCAGGTTCAAAGACCGCCGAGATTGCCAGATTTTTCCACGCGGCCTCCGGGACCTCCAGCAGTGCTCCCGGCGAAAATGCAGGTCGAGAGACCATGGCCAGGATTTCACCCGTGTGCGGCTGCATCACGATCGCACAGGCCCCGACAGGCTTCCATTGCTCAACAAGTTCGTCCAGACACTGTTCGGCCTGAATCTGCATTCGCAGATCGATCGACGACACAACGGAGCGGCCGTGAGATGGCGCCCGTGAGGAGCTGGCTTCCACTTCCATAATCAGCCCACGTGCGTCCCGAGTCATCACCCGGACTCCGTCCGTGCCCCTCAACTGAGAATTCAAACCTTCCTCCAGCCCGCCACGACCGCGGTTGTCGATGTCACGAATGCCAACGACATGGGAGGCATAGCCTTCCTGGAGATACTGCCGCAGGTATTCACGCCGCAGCCCCCACGTTCCTTTCTTCAGTCCCAGCGCGCGAATTGCTGCCGCCTGTTCGTCCGTAATTCGGCGCTTAATCCACAGAAACTGCCGCCCCTGATGCTCCTGAAGACGCTCACACAGTTCGTCGGTGTTCAGATTCAGAATCGAACTGATCTGCCAGGCCCACTCCAGAGGCCGATCGATCTTGTCTGGTACCGCATACAGGCTTTCTGTCTGCACAGTCATCGCCAGAACCTGCCCATTACGGTCCAGGATCTCGCCCGGACGCGCGGGAATCACTTCCTGAAACTGACTCTGCTGCGCGACCCGTTCGTTCAGCTGCTCGCGACGTGCGCCCTGCAACTCGATCAGCCGCGCCATCAGCAGTAACCAGCCCGTCAGAATGCAGATTGCTGCGATGCCGGAGCGCCACGATCGCTCGACTTTCATGTCGGAAGGTGATAACCCGCAGGTTTCAGAGGTTTCTTTCAGCTCACGGTCCGTACTGGTGCCTTCGGAATCGGCGATGTCCGCGACCTGTCCTCCCGGGAGAGTGCAATTCTGGTGATCTGCGTCCAGCGGGCTCATTCTGCGATGCCCTCCGGAATCCACGGGCGCTGAAAACGCAGTTGCGGCGCCGGATCTGGCAGCCTGGCTGTGTCACTCGGAGTGATCGACGACTGTCGCTCCACGCGTCGGTGCCGCTGCTCCGCAGCCTGCGCAGCACGTCGGCCAGGTAATTCCGGTTCCGCTTGCGCGATTCGACGGGCTAGCGGCGCGGATAATTGCTGAGTTTCAAGGCGTTTGCGTACGATCCACTCGATCAGCACATCCGTCTGGTAATGCTGACTACTGACTTCACGACGCAGTTTCAACGTCTGTTTTTCCAGCCAGATACCGGCCATGGAAACACACACGGCAAGGATCAGTCCTGCTGTGAATCGAAAGTACACGTGGCGGATTCCGCATCTGCAGCCGGAATGCTCCCTCAGACTGTCACTGCACCCTGCTCCTTCGGAATGCACTTTCAGAGTCCCGGGGCGCGTCACCTTGATGACAAAGCCAGACGCTCCCCGGACGTTTCAGCATCGGATTCCATCCTGTCACTGCATGACGTTGACTTCAGTGGCGTCGTTCGGAAGTGCCAGAATTGTTCCAGGCTTCAGCCTATTCGGATCTTTCACCGCTGATTCATTCATCTGGTAAATCTCCACCCATCGTGATGATCGTCCCAGATAGCGCTTCGAGATCTCAGACAGCGTCTCTCGCTCTCCAACGCGGTAAGCCGGAGATCCATCCTCCAGAAGCATGAACATCGCCGGTTCCGCGACACGTGGCTGCAGGTCCACAAACAACTGCGGATATCGCTCTTCAAGAATGCGAGCTTCCGGGGTCAGCACAATCATACCCGGTCGCATTTTGGAGGGATCCGGAATGCGATTCTGATTGAAAACGGCGAGTGCTGAAAAGTATCGCGTGGTGCCGTACACGCGTTTTGAAATCTTCGTGTAGTTCTCACCCTGCTGTACCACCACGGAATCATGTTTGGTTCCATCCTCGGTGGCCTCAACCGCAGACCCATTCTGATAGTTGAAGGCGGCCAGGCTGAACTTGCCGTCTGCTCCCGACCCCGAGGCGTTTCGCAGCACGTTGCGACGTTCACGAGTTGCTGGCTTTGTAACAGCATCAAACCCCGCTGACGATGTTCTGCCGGCGTTGCTGCTGGCTGAACTGTCCTGCGGAGTCTCCAGTGCTGCCGGAAAGTCTTCGCGGGAAGCCTCAGGTGTCGCTGGCTGCGCGGCATCCGGAGTGAATCCGCCGAAGAAGTCACCCTCCTGCTTTGGTTCCGCCATGGCAATCAGGACGGGCTCAGAATCGCTGGTCGCCGTTGTATCTGATGCACCTTCGCTGTTCGCTGTTGCGGAAGGTTCTGCTGCCGCTTCGCCTGGTGTTGGAAAATCGGCGTCCGCCTTTGCCAGCTCAGGAAAGTCGGCGATCAGTCCACCGTCCTCAGTTTTCGCGCTGGCTACTGCGTCAGCTCCCGCTTCAGGCTCTTCCATTTGAAGTTCTGGTTCCCCGGATGCAGGCTCCGTGCGGCTGTCAGTCGCAGGTCCACCAGCAAAGAGATCTGTGTCGAGCGAGAGCTTTTCATTGCCTTCGGTGCGCAGTGCCACTGTTGGCTGTTCTGTGATGGCCAAAGACGAGTCCGCATCAGCCACTGGATCGGCGGTTGGCTCAGGTTGGGACGCGAGTCCCTCAAAGCTGTCGGCAGCGGTTGGCTGATCCTGTAGGGGAAACTCAGCGGGTGATTGATCATCCGTCTTCGCGGTCGACTCGGCGATTGGTCCGTCACCGGCACCCTCAGCAGCAGCAGTATTCTCCGTATTCAGTACAAGTTGTGGTTCGTCGGTGCTCAGAGCCATCTCATCGGTCGCCGTTGTCGTGACGGCTGACAGCTCAACGGCATCGGTCCCGGAAGGCGTCGGTGTCGAAGGCGCAAATGGTTCTGTGGTCGTGGAGGATGCCTCATCCGATGACGGCTCGGAGAATGCGAAGGACGGTTCACTCTCAGGTTCCATCACACCGGCGACTGCTGATGATGGCGTATTTGTTTCTGCAGCCAGTGGCTCTGTCGCCCCACCAAAGGGATCGGCAAAAGGGGAAACGCGCGCATTCAGTTCGTCCCGCGACGCTGCGGCAAGGGGGTCTCCGGTTGACTCGGAGGAAACCCCGGTGCCGCCGTTTGATGCGACAGCGCCTTGTGCGCCAATGGAAGCCTGCGTCAACCGCTGT
>JALQWE010000429.1 GCA_023258825.1 Planctomycetaceae bacterium
GGATGAAATGGCCATCGCCGCCTGTATGTCGTATGTCGATCTGAATCCTGTGCGAGCAGGCATTGCGGATTCACCAGAAACCAGTGAATTCACCAGTGTTCAGGCCAGAATTCGGGATCGCCATGAGGCTCAGGCCTGCCGTACATCCGAGGCACGATCGGTGAAGCTGGAGCACGGCCAGAACGCAGGCTGGATCGCGCCGGTGCAGTTGGAGGCAAAGCCGAGCAAATCCCGGGAAACACAGGGGACTCGTCGTGCCAGCAACAAAGGCTGTCTGTCCATGTCTCTGGATCAGTACCTGCAGTTGCTGGACTGGACCGGCCGTCAGTTGCGACGAGACAAGCCGGGGGTGATTTCCAGCGACCTGAAACCGATTCTGGAACGGCTGGACTGCACGGTGGAATCCTGGCTGGATCTCGTCCGCAACTTTCGCCGGCGATTTCGCACGGAAGCGGGAAGGTCTGCTTCCCTTGCCGGGGTAAGTGCCTTGCGTAGGCATTGTCGTGTGTCTGGTCGTTCATCATAAGCCTGGTTTCGCTCTTTTTGAAGAAGAGTGTTCGGCCTGTGAGAGGCATGAGTCGGTTCGCGTTGGTGCGGCGAGAGAATCGTCAGTTGCACCGCCTGCTTACGTCGGGCATTGGGTCGATTCGTTGTTTTTGCGCCGCAAACGCCGCGTGGGTAAGCTGAATTTGTGTTGAATGGGGCGGGTTGCGGGGGGGCGCGTCTGGGGGTAGATGTTGATAACGATGTGCGGTTTCTGGAGCGCAGGTGCCGGGCACCTTATGGGTTTTGTTTGCGCTGCAAACGCCGCTTGGGTACGTTGAGTTTGTGTTGAATGGAGCGGGTTGCGGGGGCGCGGCGTCTGGGAGGTAGATGTTGATGAATATGTTTTTTTTAGGGGTGAAGGTGCCTGGCACCCAAGAAGTTTTGGTGCGGCTTGGACTGTTGTGGCGGTGGATGTCAGAATGCAGGGGTGGAAGCGGCCGCGGGGGCTTGTTTCGCGTGGGATGTTGCGGGTCTTTGCGGGTTTTTGTGTGAACGATGTCTGCAGGAAACGAGTTTGCTGAGATCAGTGTTTTGATTCCGGGATACTCCGTTGAGGATTTGCCGACGGATCTGGCGGAGGCAGAGGCGGCCAGTCTCTGGAATGCGGTCAGTTGTGCGTGGCATCCGCGAATTCTGGTGCAATCGGGGACGTTGCCGATTTTCCGTCAGGCGGAGTCACAGTATGGGTATCCGGGGCGACGAATAGTGCTGGTTCCGACTCCTGCGGAGTCGTGGATGCCGCATGAGTGGCGATCTGTGCTGCGGGATCAGGATCACATTATTCTCGACGGGTGTACGTCGCGAGAGGAATGGTTGCAGCGGATCGAGTCGGAGGTGTCATGGTTGCCTTCGCCGGGGGCAGACAATGGGGCGTGCGGGACGACTGGGTTTGTACTGGTTGAAGATTTTCTGGCACTGGGGACTGTGCAGCTGCAATTGCAGTTGTTGAGTCGGCGGCGGCATCATTTCGTGGATCCGGATTTGATCCTGATGTATCGGGAGGTTCGAGCAGCCGCGGAGGCTTCGTCGCGTGGTGACGCGGCAACCGTTCGAGTTCATCTGGCAATTTGTTTTGAGCATTTGCGGGACATTCGGGAGAAGGTGTATCCACAGAATTGTTATCTGCTGGACGTGTGTCTTCCGGGCGAGGGGGATGCGCCCGATGTAATTCTGGGGGCGATTGAAGCATCAGCTCCGTTGAATCTGCTGATTTCCGGTCGTGAGTTACTGGGGCTTGGCGAGGGGAATCCGGCAGCGCTGGACATCGTGCGTTCGGCGGTGGACGCGGAGCGTTTGTGTCTGTTGACGGGACATGACGTAGAGACTCGAACGGGTCTTGGCACGATGGCGTCGGTGTTGAATGATTTGCGTCGTGCGGCGGAGGCTGTGGAGACGGTGACGGGGCGTCTGCCGCGTCACTGGGGGCGACGTCGTTTTGGTCTTGTGGCCTCATTGCCGATGATTCTGTCGCTGCGTGGATTTGAGTCAGCGCTGCATGTCGCTCTGGATGACGGGTTGTATCCGGATCGTGAGCGAAGTCAGTTTGAGTGGCAGTCACCTGACGGGACGACGATCGCCGCGTCGTCTCGGATCCCGTTGGCGATTGACAGTGCAGCGGGTTTTCAGCGCCTGGCGGATCGATACAACGAGAGTATGCAGGAGGATCCGGTTGCTGCATTATTTCTGGCTCGGCTACCGGAAATGCGGGGACCATGGCTCGATGATCTGCGTCGAGCCACCGCGTACGCGCCGGTGCTGGGTGAATTTGTGACGATGGAGACGTTGTGTCATGCGGCTGAGGGAAGTCGGATGGCCGAGGCCAACCAGCATTCCGACTATTTGTCTCCCGCGTTGATACAGTCGATGGTTTTGAGAACGGAGTTTCCGGTTTCGGGGCCGGCGACTCTGCGACGTTGGCAGCAGCAACTGGAAGCGATGCGTTTGCTGGCGGCCATGGTCTGGATGATTCGCGGCGACACGGCGGGATTGCGGGTCAACGAGCGGTTGCGCGAGATCGAAGGGCAGCTTGCGGACCTCGAATTTCTGCAGACAGATGTTTCCAGCACGCTTCCGGAGAAGGCACCACAAATCGCAGGATTTGGCGACTCGATTACTCAGGAATTGCAGTTTCTGGCGAGGGACCTTGCGGAAGTGATTCAGAGCCGGATCCCTTCGAAGGATTCGGCGGGGAAACGGGGCATTCTGCTGCTGAATCCGCTGCCGTTCGGACGGATTCACGGTCTGACGTGGCCTGCAGGCTGGGCAAATCCCTGCGCGGATGCGGCGATTGAAGCGGCAGATCGAGCCATTGGGAGTGAGCGACTGCTGGTTAGGCTTCCACCTGGCGGATTTGTGTGGATTCGTGAGTCTGGCGAAGGGGATGCGGTGCAGAACGCAACGCAACCGGCACGTCGTGAGCCGCCGCTGGCGGAGCCATTTTTGTTGAGGAACCGGCATTTCGAAGTGGAGTTGAGCGAGCGGACGGGGGGCATTGCGGCCGTCCGTTTTCATGGTCAGCGGGGCAATCGTCTGAGTCAGCAGCCTGGATTTCGTTATGAGCGGGAGATTGTGCTGCCGGCGGACGAAGCGGGTGAAATACGTCGTGAGAGTTATGCACAGCCCCGGCTTGTGTCGCAGCGGGTCCTGGAGTCTGGAAGCGTTTTTGCGGCGATCGAAACAGTGGTGGAGTTGCAATCGCCGCTGGATCGCAGTTGTGTGGGAACGGTTCGGCAGACGACGCGAGTGGATCGCCTTCGGTCGAGGATTGAGTTGACGTTGGTTGTGGAGAACGGCCCTGAGTCGCTGAAAGGCAATCCGTGGCTATCGGGATGGTGCAGTCGGTTCGCGTGGGACAATGAGTCGGCCGCGATCACTCGTGGGGTACTGGGCCAGGCGGCTGATTTTCGACTTGAGAGAATTGAATCTCCGGACTACGTCGAGGTGGCAGACGGTGACCGTCGATTTGTGGTGTGTGCAGACGGGCGACCGTGGCACAGAAAGTCCGGAAACCGGATGCTGGACAGTTTGTTGATGGTGGAGGGGGAAGGCGAGACGACCTTTCGATTCTGGATTGACTTTGATCAGCCGTTTCCCATGCGTACGACTGAACAGATGCTGACGCCGGTGATTGAGCATCGAACGACGGGGAAGACTCCTTCGGCGCTGACCAGCAGTTGGATTCTGGGACTGTCAGCTGCGAACGTTCAACTGGTACAGGCGATTTATGCAGTACGTCGCCCCGAGGCCTCTGACGAACTCACATTAGTCCTTTGTGAGACGGAAGGCAGCGAGGTGGAATGTTTGATTCGGACGGCGCGGAAGCCGGTTGCAGCGTGGTTGAAAGGGGGCGGGGACGGAACACGAACGACCTTGCAGGTTTCTGACGCGGGAGTCGTGGTGCGTCTGCGAGCCTGGCAGTTGCGGGGGATTCTGATGACCT
>JALQWE010000430.1 GCA_023258825.1 Planctomycetaceae bacterium
GTGCCCACGGGCGTGGGTGAGCATCCGCTGGCAGATGCCTCGGGAGTGCTGCCGGATGGGCGAGCGTTCCGGGATGCCGTGGAATTCCGCCGACTGCTTCTTGAGGACCGGGAGCGATTCACGCGGGGATTTGTCGAGCACCTGTGTACGTATGCCCTTCGTCGCGTACTGACTGTGGATGATCGAGCTGACATTCAGGCGATTGTTGATACGGCGATCGCTCGACAGTTCGGAGTCCGGGAGATTGTACGGGCTGTCGTCCTGTCGGATCTGTTTCGTAAACGCTGAGCAGTCGAGGGACTGACCGAATACAAGAACGGGAGAAACCTGATGAGTTTTCTGTCTCAATCATGGCTGCTGGATCGTCGTCATGCCCTGCGTGCGATGGGCACCTGCATTTCGCTGCCAATGCTGGAATGCATGGTGCCACTGCGGGCTGCTGAGCCATCGGCGATGCCTTGCCGCAGTGCCTTTGTGTATCTGGCGAATGGTGTGCACTCCCTGAATTACCAGATCACGGAGGCGGGTCGCGATTTTAAGTTTTCGCGATCACTGCAACCACTGGAAAAACATCGCAACGCAATGACACCGATCAGTGGACTGTATCACCCGGGTGCACTCAGCCATCACCACAACTGCATTTCGATCTGGCTCACGGGTGGCAAACTGGGTCCCTCGGACCGCAACACGATTTCCGTCGACCAGAAGATGGCTGAGGTGACGGCTCAGCACACCCGCTATCCATCGCTGGAGATCGCGCTGACTCAGGGTTCACTGGCCTGGACGGCCGACGGCGTGCAGCTGCCCGCCCAGCGTCGCTGCAGTGAAATTTTTGCGTCCCTGTTTGAAGAACCCAAAGGAGGCACAGCCGCTCAGCGGAAGGCACTGCGGCGAAAAGCCCGCGTCCTCGACGATAACCTTGCCGAAGTGCGACGTCTGGAGGCAAAAATGGGAACCGCGGACCGTGGTCGCCTGGAGCAGTATCTCAGTTCCGTACGGGAAGCAGAAATTCGCACTCGACGAGCCGATGCCTGGCTGGACACTCCGCTGCCAACGATTTCTGAGGCGGATCGTCGACGGACAAACCGCGACATTCCCCAGACGCAGGCCGGAGACTATTTTCGCACGGTCTACGACCTGATGGTTCTGGCCTTTCAGACGGATGTGACTCGTGTCGCCACGTTCAGTCTGGGCGGCGAGGGTGATGCGTTCGCCATTCCGGAAATCGGTATCACGGAATCCCGACATCAGCTCAGCCATCACGGTGGGGACGCCGGCTACATGGAGAAGCTGACGAAGTATGATACCTTCGCGATTGAGCAGTTCAGCTATTTTCTGAGTCGACTGAATGAGACCGAGGATTTGAATGGACGCCCGATGCTGGGATCCACGATGGCACTGTTCGGCAGTGGCATGAGTTATGGCCATAGTCACGGCAATGCCAACCTGCCGCTGGTCCTGGCGGGTGGTACAGATCTGGGGTTGAAGCACGGCACTCATCTGGACTTCAATCAGGGACATTTCCCGGGATACCAGCTGGAGAACCCGGGCGAACATTACGCCTTGTGCAGTCGTCCGGCCAACTCAGAGGCTCACATGAGCAATCTGCTGCTGATGATGGCTCGGCGGATGGGTGTGGAGATTGATCAGTTCGGCGACAGCATCAAGGCGGTGGAGCTATGACACGTCCCGGGATTCATCGCTTTGCCATTCTGCTGACTGCGCTGCTCTGCCTTGAAACCGTGATGGTGCTGTCGGCCGATGAGCCATTTCGTCCGGCACCTGGCAGTTTTCCTCCCGTGGAAAAGGCGCATGCGTATCGTGGCGAGCTGGTGTTTGTGGACCATGCAAACCGGCGAGGCAGTCTGCGAGTGCAGGGCGACGGAATGTTCTTCCGCAACGACCCGCATCCGTTTGCCATGCTGCCTTATGGGATTGTTCGCTTTCAGGGGGCACCGGCAGACCTGCGGGATGTGCCTCTGGGAACGGTCCTGCATGTGCGAGCATTTCTGCCACCGGATCCAAAGATTTCCGCCGTTCCTGTCCTGCCGGTGGATAGCCGGATGAAGGACGCCAATCACAATCGCGGCGCGGGAATTTTTCCCGCCGAGAACCATGTGCTGTTGCTGGAGGATGAACCCAGTTACTGTCTTCGCGAGGGAAAAATCTGGCGATTGCAGGAAATCGACGTGCAGAACAATGCCGGGATGATGGTGGCCAGCCTTGAGACACAAGACGGTTTGCCCGGCACGGCATCGGCAGAGAAGTTGACATTCGATGCGGCAACTCGCGTCTGGCGAGGCCGCGAGTGTCTGAGCGTTGAGGATCTTGTCGCAGAGGGAATCTGGCCCGCCAGTGGAAAGAAGTCGCTGGATGGGCAGGGCGTGTGGCTGGGGATCACGTGGAAGCCGACCCCCGACGGCGTATTCACCCGATTTCATGTGTCAGACATCTGGCTGGACGATGTGGCGCTGGGGCAGGCGGCTCGCCGTCAGACTGAGACGCACAAGGCATTCATTCGCAGTCGCTGGATGCCGGCACGCATCGATGGGGTGGAATACGGAAAGTTCGGGCGAGCGACGGTCACCGCGACGCTGTTCGGCGGAATGGACTCGTCTCTTTATGACGACTTTCGGCCGAATACCGGGGCCATGATGAATGCCGTCGAGAATACTCTGAAGCACACGCATGGGGCCTACGGAGCAGCCCACATGGCGTCACGCGGAACGATTCTGGAAGTAACGAAGGCTGAGGGAACAGTCGCGCTGGGCAGCAGCGGAATTCAGATTCGATTTGAAACAGACCTGATCATTGAGGGTCTCCGCACCGGGCGCGTTGTGCGCGTTCGTCCCGACGCCTGGCCTCAGGTTCAGGTGCCGCGTGAGGAGTATCTGGACGATGCGTCAAATCCGGAGGAACGATTTCCGAGTCCGGCGATCTTTCCAAAATACTGAATCAGAAGTTCGGACTATTGCGGCGGGGTTCGTTGTCATCGACGGGCCCCCATTCCGTGCCGAACCAGTACTGATCAGGAGTCACTGGAGTTCCCATGAAGGACGAAGGGTAACGGTGACCAACGACTGCACCATCGTCACCGTAAATAAAGGCGATTTCATGTCCCCGGAGGACTTCGAGGGAAGCCCCCAGCAGGGCCGTAGGTGTCGCGATGACTTCCCAGAACACCAGCAGCGGGGGGTAGAAACCGGGGCCGTATTTCCGGGCAAACTTCCGATGCACACGATGATGCTCCACCGGGAAGTGCCGAATCTCAAAGGTTTTTTCGTGCTTCAGTTCAATTGTGGAACTTTTGCGGGGCTTTCCAAATCTCGCATGCACCTGTTCGCGAGTCTCGGGGGGCGGGCCCTCAATTCCGCTGGAATTTATGAAGAGGCTGCACCCGGGTGCACAGACGAGTTGCAGGCTTAGCAGCAGTGAGAACTTTAGCTGAGTGTGCATGGGGCAGTTCCGGTGATCAGCGCGCGATCGCGGGGCAGCAGTGGACTTATCAGTGGAGGTTACAACGGAATCCTCCTATATTGCAACACGTTTAAGTTGGTATGAGCGATCCAGGGTGCCTGCAGGAAGCAGGGGGATGTATGGCCAGTCAGAGCGGAACTTCGGCGGCGGATGATCAAGTGGCGCGTGCCGGAATGTCTGGTGTTCCGGTCCTGGGGATTGACATTGACGGCTGTGTTGACGAGGCGACGGGATTTTTTCGCACGCTGACTCAGATCTGGCCTGGCCGTGTGTGTGTGGTGTCGTTTCGCAGCAACCGCGAGAAGGCGGTCGCGGACTTGGCCAGATACGGCATTCGCTATGATGAGTTATTTCTTGTGAAATCGCTGGACGGCAAGGCGGAAGTGATTGTGCGTGAGCGGATTTCGGTGTTTTTTGATGATCAGCCGGAATGCCTGCGGGACATTCCCGCAACGACTCATGTGCTGCTGATGCGTAACGGGGGCAATTTTGATTTTGAGC
>JALQWE010000042.1 GCA_023258825.1 Planctomycetaceae bacterium
GTCCACCGTGGTGAACGCCGCGGCGACTTTGGTGCGGGCACCATCTGGGTTTTGCTCACCGCGGTAGTTCAGGCCACCACCTACGCGCCAAGTGGCTGCACCTGCGCCTGCTCACGCAGGAAGCCCTGAAGGTCCGTCCAGGCCGACTGAATCGTGGGATTGTCGCTGCCTGTCAGGACAATAAGTCGGAGTTGGGAGTTGTTCATGCAGATTCTTCATGCCGGAAGGTGGTTCTGTTGTCGGCTGCAGCTGAAGCGACGCGGCAGACCAGAGCTTCACATTTTCTCCCAATCGCAGTCTGTATGGAACCCGCAAGGGAATCCGAATTCCCAAAAATCCCCGGACAATGCTACACTCCAACTCAAGGTCGATCGTGAAATTGTCCCCGGTTAACCACCTTTGGTTTTCGGGGCTCGGGTTGTGAATGCCCCACTGATTTTTCCAGATTCCCGACTGCACCTTTTAGCGAATGGATTCCATGAGCCAGCTACCTTCTGTTCTGACGATTCTCGTGACTGGTGCTTCAGCGGGAATTGGCCGGATCACCTGTCAGCGTTTGGCTTCGGGGAAGCATCGATTTGTTTTGGCAGCTCGATCAGCGGACAAACTGACGGAACTGGCGTCCGAACTTGAGCGGGCAGGCTGCGAGGTGCTGGCTGTTCCGACAGACGTTTCTGACAGCCACGCGCTGACAAAGCTGGTCGAAGCGTCGATTCAGCGATTTGGTCGCATTGACGTATTGATTAACAACGCCGGGATTGAGTGCTTTGCGGACTTTGACACCCTGACATTTGAAGAAATTCAGGCCACCGTGGCCACCAATCTGACAGGAGCGATCCTGCTGACTCGACTTGTCGTGCCCGTCATGAAGCAGCAGCGTTTCGGCCGCATCATCAACATGGCCTCAACCGCAGGCAAACACGGACCGGCCTTTGGAGCCGTTTACGGTGCAACGAAAGCCGGCCTGATTGCGTTCACGCAATCACTGCGAGGCGAACTGGGCCCCTGCGGCATCGGCGCCACGGCGATTTGTCCGGGTTTCGCGCGAGACGGGGGCATCTACGACGACATCGTACGAGCGACTGGCCGTCGAACTCCACCACTACTGGGCGGCACGACCGCCTCAAAAGTGGCCCGCGCAGTTGAAAAGGCAATCCGGTCGAATCCACCGGAAATGATCTTGAACTTTCCCGCACTGCGCCCGGTGTTTCTGCTTCGGGATCTGCTGCCGCGCGTCGGAGAAAAAATCATCCTGGCCGCAACCCGCAAATTTCTGAAACGGGCAGCCGCTAGTCGAAACGCTGGAAAGTGATTCCCCACCATCAGTATTCGTCGGCCCACCAACGTTAATGTGCAGCCGAAAGAGCATTTCTGGGGATAAATCGAAGAGGAGTTAATTCTCTGCCTCGATGCAAAAGGCCCTGATTCACGCGATCGGACGAAGGCGAACCAAACTACGGTTACCCGTGGAAGCCACTGAATGCCAGTGAAACGTCTTCACTAGCCCACATCCCGCTGACAAAATGGTTTACTCAACATCACCAGCGTTTGCCACGAGAATGCCATTTGCCTCTGTTCCCTGCGGCGTCTGATCATCCACCTCATCTTCGTAGATGCTGCCTGCAGTCTCTATGTCGCTTCCCACGTTGTCGCTGGACACACTGGTGTACGCATAATCCTGGCTCAGCTCCGCTACCGCCCCGGAAAAGTCACCCAGTTCCTGAACCACCGCGTTGCGAACCTCTGCCAACCCAACGATTGAACCCAGAACGCCGATCGTTCCAAGAAGAAGGCTCTCGGAAGAGACGATGAAACCAGATTCACTGCTAAGGAACTGGCGCAGCAAATGGGGAATTTGCATGGCAACGCTTTCAAGTCAATTATTTATTCTATGAACACACCTCCACGCCTCCGGCGGAAAAAACGCTCCTGACAACTCCGGGCCATCTCCAGACCCGCTCCCCCAATGTCAACATGACCATTGAAAGACCAAAGATCACCATGGATCGAATCCTCGATCCATGGTGACGATAGCAACAACCTGCTCAAACTGAGAGGCAATTACTCGAATGATGCAGCAGACGTGACAGACACGCCGTTGGCAACAACAGCAACCAACTGCTGTGTATCAACTGCGTCTGCGTAGACCGAGCCGGAAGTCTGAATGTCAGTACCGACGTTTGCGCTAGACACGGAGGTGAATGCGTAGTCCTGGCTCAGGAACGCAACTGCCTGAGAGAAGTCGCCCAGTTCCTGTGCGACTGCATTACGAACGTTGGCCAAGCCAACGATCAGACCCAACACTGCGATCGTACCGATCAGCAGTGCTTCCGTTGACAGCAGGAAGCCTTCTTCGCCACGAACGAATCCCAAAATCATCTTCTTCATTGTTCAAACTCCAGACAAAGATCGAACGAACACAAACACTGGCAACATAATTCACGGGTAGCTTTGCCAGAACAACCACCCATCACAATACGGTTGATTTGCACTTATCGTGCCAGAGTGGGCAATTCCCTGAACGAATACAAACCCGGGCCTCAGTGGGCAAAAATTCAAGTGAAAAATCCACGAATGGCGACCGATAGGTGCTCACGATTTACAAATTGTTCAGCAGGTCCGGCGTCGAGTGTCCTGTGGGTGGGGCGCTGTGCCGGGCGCGGGGCGCTAGGTGGGTTCTCTGTTTAAAAAAAGTGTACGGCAATCGTCCGAACTCGGTTTCCCCAAACCGGCTGACGACGCGCGTCTCCCACAATCAAACATCGAATTGCATCTCTGCTGACGTCCTCCCGTTGAACTCACACCTCAAGCCGCCGATTTCCTTCTCATGGCGATCTCAATACACAGTATCGACACCGTCATGTATCACCGAAATCCCCCGAGAAGAGGTCAACTCCATCTTTGCCCCGGTAACCTCAGTTTGCGGTGGGTCGTGGCAACAATGAGGGCCAAACACAGGTCCGTGCTCCACGGCTGCCTTTCCACCGACTGTCACTCGCAACATCACGAGGAAATTCTGCCTTCGATGTGACCTTCGCCTTCTCAAAACAAAGCTAACCAAAGCCAGCCGCGAGTCAGCAAACGCCTACGCCGCCCAGTACTCCCCCCGGTGGCCACCACTGGGTCACTCCGTGCCCGCTCCCGTCGACACTGAGATGCCATTGGCGAGTGTCGTCGTCTGCGTATCGACATCGTCCGCATAGACCGAACCGGCGGTTTGAATGCTCGCTCCGCCATTGGTACTGGTCACTGAGGTGTAGGCGTAATCCTGACTCAGAAACGCGACGGCCTGAGAAAAGTCGCCCAGTTCCTGCACGACCGCATTTCGAACCTCAGCCAGCCCAACAATCAATCCCAGCACGGCAATCGTTCCCACCAACAGAGCCTCCGTGGATAGCAGGAAGCCCGCCTCTCCACGCAGAAAACTCCACAAATACTTCTTCATGAGCTTCTGACTTTCATTCCTTACAGAATCTGGAAAAGAATTTGTGTGATGGTTGCTCCAGACTTCCAACCATCTCAGCCCACTGTTGATTTCACACGCATGCAGTAAATTGAAGTCATCTGTCGTCCAGAAGACCTTCCTAACCGGACAACGAACGCTGTTTGCTGTTGGCAATCAGAACTCTGGCAGCTCAATGTCCGCGATCCTGTTTCCCCTACGGCAATCATCAGAAAATCAACCGCCATAAATCCGGATTGGCCCGTCAGGCGAGTTGATTCCCTCAACCAACTGCACCTCCTGCTCATCCCCATCCCTTTGATTCCCGGTACCGCTGAACACGCCTCCTCAAATTGCCTCATCGATCCAGCCAGCAACCCGGCAATGTTTCAGATGCGGTCCGCCCCGCCTCTCGCCACCAGAAGACGACAAAACGCGGAATGTGTGTCCGCCTGAAAACTGTTCCCCCATCCACGAAACAGTCTTGCCGATTCAAGTCATTCTTCAGGTGTTCCATCCACCTTCACGGACTTCCATGGCCTTCCAGCCACATCCGCCCCGGAACGACAAGGGTGATCTCTGACATCTCGCGGTTCCCCGGACCCATGAGAATCATCAGATGAAGTCAACCTCTGATTATCTGCAACTGAACAACCCTGTTAAACACCCGTAGAATACGACCACCCAATGAAGCTATGTCACCGATTCAGCAAGAGCCAATGCTTCACTAGTTCGTTGGTCTGTCATGCTGTCAGCGACCCACAATTATTCGGGTTGCAGCGATGTGTTGCCTGCGGGCATCGTGATGGAGCAATTGACGACGGAATGTTCGGGAGTCCGGCGGGGGCGTCTGACGCACACCCACAGCTCGCGCAGGCCCATAATCACTCGGTCGCCAGATCACATCCCTGGCCCGCACTGTGACACGCTGCGCGGATAAGCTCAGGGCCCAGTGGATTCCGTAGCGTTACGAAATTCCGCCGCTGAGCGGAGCGGGATCGTGGCCCTCACTGATCGGCCCCGCGAACTTGCCCCACCGACGAAGTCTGCTCCGTGGTTAATCCCGACTGCTCAAATCCCGTTTTATTACCAACGTGGATCAAGCGTGCCGCACAGGCAGCACAAGGAGTCACAGACAGGAAAACAGCATGGACCGCGATCCGTCCTGATCATGGAGCAGCAAAGTACAGACCTGCTCGGACACGCCCCGTATTACACCAGTTGCGTGATCACGCAGGCGGCAAGTCGTCAGCGTCCTGAATATCATTGACATCGCTGGTGTATGAGGGAAAGAACGAGGCATTCATATGCCTGCGACGTTGTGACCTACGTCTTCCATCCCGCAGCCATGACCTGCAGCGATCGACTGGACATTGGGAGACCGAAGCTAGCCAGCAACTCCGGAATCGAGGTCGACGCAAAGGGGACGGTCACCTGCACCGTGATGTACGTGGTGTGATCCACAATACTCACGGTGGTCCCAGCCGATGAAACGCCGTGCGCGGCAAGCACAGCAAACACGGTGGCTTCGGTGTCCAGCTGCTGTGAAGTGGCAAAAACACTGCGAGCGGCTGTCCGCGCTCCTTCGCTGGCCGCCGCTGTGACTCCCTGGTGAGTCATCATCAGAATGGACCACTGCAGAATTGCCAACGTGAGAATCACCAGAAGAGTCGTCACAACAATCGCTTCGAGGACAATGACGCCAGCCCGGGATTTCCCGATGGTCGTCAACGCACTGTCTCGACGCCTGGAAGGCGGAGATAGCTTTCGATGAGTTACTTTGGCCAGGGAATTCAACACCTGCAGGATTTCCAACAACAGTAGACAGGAATTCTTCACATGGAAGCGAATCTGCTCACCTGAACGCTTCGCAGGCAATCGCTCAATCTATGCCACTGCTCACACGATCGCATTGATTGCGGCGGCGACATCGTCCAATTCCTGAACGAGCGCATTGCGGACAGCAGCCAACCCGACCAGCACTCCAATACCTACCAGAGTTACCAGAAGCAGGTACTCCACTGTGACGGCTCCCGCACGTTCAGCAGTCGCCAGTTTTCCCGATTGAAGGCTTGCCTGTTTTTTCATGATCCGACTTTCTGTTTTTCTTCCCGCAGCGAGGGGCTGCTGATGTGAACTGGCGTCCCGCATCCTTGAAATCTTTTTTGAGGCGGGACCCTGATCTGAATTTTTATGGACAGCTGATTGAACTCACACTCACCAGCCTGCTGCGTGCGGGTGTTGCGGCGGCGTCCCACACCGCCACTGCTCGGGCTTTCACGGTCCGTGTTGCCGAAGTAAAAGGACTGGTCAGGCTTACGCTGAACTGCACAAGGCACGCCCTTCGCGAACTTGTTGCCGGAACTGTGCCAGCGTTGAGTATTCTGGTCGATGAATCAAAATCCCCCAGCAGAATCAACGTGTTCACAGCAGGCAGAATCGAAGGACAGCCAGCGTTGTTGTTCACGGCCGCCGCGTTATTGCTGGCAGCCAGTCCTGCATCCAGCGCCAGAAGTTGGGTTGAAGAACCATCAAGAAGGCTGCCGGTTACGATCGTCTTCGCTCGCGTCTTTGCTGTGGTTCTGGATGTCGCATCGTCTGTCGCAGCCAGTCCCCAGGACCGGGCTGCCGCCAGCGCTGCACTTTCCGCTACGTCTTTGGCCTCGGATCGGCACAGGTTCAGCCAACCTGTCTCCAGAACGAGTGACATCGCGGCGACGATCATCGCTGCACTGCCGATCAGCCAGATGACACCAATCCCCGATCGCAAACCAGGGCGAGCCGAGTTTTGCAATGCAGACCGACGCATGAGCTGACCTTCCTTACGATTTTTCCTGAAGCCTAATGGCAGGAGTCTACGTCGCAGACAGAGAAAACCTGACAATTCCCAGTTGAAAAACTCAGATCTTTCAGAAATCCCGTCTCGACCTGTGGGAGTTTCTGTACCACCTGGAAAATCGCGAGTGCTCTGGAGAACAATCGTGTCATTTCATCCTTTTTCATTCGCATCTGCTTCATTAAACATCCTGTTCCCCATGATTGCAGTTTTCGTTCCATAGGCGGAACAGTTTATCCGTTGCCATCCGAAATCAAGGCCCGTTGTAGGATCGGAGTGCCGTGCCCGTGACGTGGTCCCCGGTGATCTGATAACCAAACGATGACAACAGATTCAGCGTCACTTCGGAAAGCCGCACGTTGACGGTAATCTGCAGCGAATCAACCGGAATCGCAGCGGCCCCTGGAACGACCTGAAACGCCACTCCGGAGCCACCAGAACTTCCGTTGTAAGTCGGCGGATCAGAAATTCTTTCCTGAACAATCACCTGAACGTTCGCCGAACTGGTGGTCACTCCGGCAGCCGATAATTGTTGATTCACGGCCGCCACAACGCCGGGGAGCAATGCCGTGGCGTTCAGTCGCCCCTGCATGGATCCCTGTTGAGCCCCCACGACCGCGGCCTGATGAACCGTGACCGCTCCGGACAATGACAGCCCCAGTTGAATAATTGAAAAAATACTGATCAGAAATACCGGGGCCACAACGATCAGTTCCAGCGCAACAGCACCGCTACGCCCGACGATCCGGCGTTCCTGACTCAATCCAGATGTCGCTTGTCGTGGATTCATGACTCGGAAAAGCCGGATTCATCATCCCAAAGTGAGAAAAAGGCGTGAAGAGACCCTGTTGATTTCAGTTCGTGGCTGGTGGCGGTGGAGGGCTGTCGGTCGAGGGAGCCGTCCCACTCGATTGCAGCGCCTGTCGAGTGTCTGCAGGAAGGAATTCCCGCTGAAAATGATCACGCAGCTTAATGATCGGAGGAACGACGAGTACGAAAAACACCGGGGGACTGATACAGAAAATAATCGGGAACAACAATTTCAGTGAGAGACTGTTGGCACGTGCTTCAGCGTCATGCTTCAATGTCGCCCGTATCGACTGAGACAGCGAGTCGATCGCCCGCTTCATGTCCGTCCCCAATCGCTCGGTGTGCTGGACCGTGGCTGCCAGGGATCGCAATTCCACCTCATCGATGCGTTCGGCGAGCTGATGGAACGCGGTGCCGGCGGATGAGGCGTTGGCCTGCCGGACGACAAGTTTCAGCTCGTTTGTCAGGTCACGACTGACGTGGGGCGAGTACTCAACAATCCTCGGCAGCGCCTGTTCCAGCGTCAATCCGCCCGATAGACACATGGAAATGATGTCCAGAATCTCCGGAATGGCTCCGAGGATTCCGCCAGCACGGACTCGCCCTCTGGCGTTCAGAAACAGGCCCGGAAGCGAGTAAAAAACAGCAGCGACAAGAACACCGAGGCCGATGACGGTCCAGACTCCGGATGAAACGAGGATCAGGACGAGCGGAATGCTGAATAAACTGCACCAGACAAGTCCGTTGCGAATCGCCAGAAGCCGGTCCAACGCGTCCGGGGCATAAATTCCAGCACGACTGATGTCACGACGAAGGCGATTCAATTCGATCTGCAACTGCGGAACTGAAGACGCCAGCCACTGCATCCACTGCGGAAAACTTCGTTCCTCAGTGGCGTTCACATTTTCGTCCGCCCAATCGCCGCGAATCAGTCGCCGACAGTTGAGCAGCCCAAGCCCCAGCAGATACACCATCGCCGCAAGCAGCGAGAGCGCGATAAACGAAATCAGCGACTGATTCATCCCGGGGATCTCCTAGCGTGGCATCCTGATCAGCGTCACAATCCACGCAATACCAATCAGATTCAGGAGGATGCCGAGGACAAAGAAAATCCTTCCAAGTCCCGTCGTAAAGAACACTTCAACATGTTCAGGGCTGAGCACCAGCAATGTTGCAAACAGCAGGGGCGCGGCCGGTGCGATCAAGGTCGCAGATAACCGACCACCACTACTTGCGGCTGACATCTGATTTCGAAACTGGATGCGATCTCTGAGCAGAATGCTGAGGCGATCCAGAGAATCTGCCAGTCCCCCACCCGTCTGCCTGTGAACCGACAGCAAGGTGGACAAGAGCCCAAGTTCGGGCAATTGCACTCGGCTGGCCAGCGATTCCATCGTGCCCGGCAGTGAACGTCCCAGTGAGAGCTGATTCCGGCAGTGCTGCAATTCCGCCTGCAAACGTCCTCGCGCCATTTTTTCGCAAAGCACAAACGCCTCTTCAATCGCCAAACCTGCACGTGATGAACGAGCGATCAGCGACACAACATCAGGCAACTGATTTCGCAGACTATTCAAGCGACGATTCCGGCGAATCAACAGCGCAGCCACTGCAATGATCACCACGATGACGACAGCGAACAGCAGCCAACCCCCGTGCAGTTCAAACGCCGCACCTGCGAGATAAACGGCGGAAAGAATCGCTCCCGTCCAGCCTAAGACTCCACTGGGGGTCCAGTCCAGTTCTGCCTCACTGAAGAACCGCGACAGACGAGCCTCAAGACCAGTGTCTTCCGGCGCGACAAATAAGCCCGTTTCCTGCTCAAACACAGACACAGTCGGTTGCTGTTCCGGGCGCAGCAGACTCCATCCCACACGAGCAAGTGCTAATGTGGTAACAAAGCCTGCAATGATCAGGAACGCCCACTCCATAACAACATCAACTTTTCAAAGGCACCATCACAAGTCGCGAATCGTTGTCAACACAGCATCATGTCACTGCACCGGTTCAAGCGGGTCAAAGACTAAACCTCGGGGCGAAAGTCCTCTTCGACAATGTCAAATCCTGCCCCCCGCAGTCGCTCCAGACACCTGGGAACATATCCCGTTGCCTGAAACGACATCGCTCCTTCTACTCCACTGACTGCCGAAGGCTGATATCGGAAGATGTCGTTCAAAACGATCTCCCCATCCTTCACACCAGAAACTTCCGTAACACGAACAATCCGTCTGGCTCCACCTTTCCAGCGAGCCAGATGGACAATCAAACGGATGCCTGCCGCGATGTAGGTACGAATCACCGGCAACGGTAGGTCAAATCCACCCATCGCAATCATCATCTCCAGTCGCGTCAGTGACTCCTTCGCATCATTCGCATGTATCGTGGTAAACGAACCTTCATGCCCGGTGTTCATGGCCTGCAGCATGTCGATGGCCTCTGCACCACGAACCTCGCCAACCAGAAGTCGGTCCGGACGCATTCGGAGTGCATTTCTGACCAGATCACGCAACGTCACACTGCCTAACCCTTCTGTGTTGGGCATACGACTTTCCATGCGCACCACGTGGGGATGGCACAGTCGTAATTCTGCAGAGTCCTCCACCGTGACAATGCGTTCATCGTCCGGCACAAATTGTGCCAATGCATTCAGCAGCGTCGTCTTGCCCGTACCAGTTCCTCCGGAAATGAGAAGACTCTGACGACAGGCAACTGCGGCCTGCAGAAACCGCGCCATCCCCGGTGACAGACTCAGGTTCTGCACAAGTCGTTCGACGGTGAGCGGATCTTTGGGGAAACGACGAATCGAAACCGTTGCTCCGTCAATCGCCAGTGGTGGGATGGTGACATTCAGACGAGATCCATCGGGCAGACGTGCGTCCACCATCGGATTACTTTCGTCGATACGGCGCCCGACTTTAGCAGTCAGCCGCTGCACAACGCGCAGAAGATGTGAGCCGTCAGCGAAAACGACAGGTGTCTTTACGAGCACACCGTTGCGCTCAACGAACACTTCATGCGGGTGATTGACGAGTACGTCGGTGATGGCCTGATCCTGCATCAGGCACTCCAGAGGCCCCAGCCCCTCTGCCTCATCGATCAGCTCCTGCACCAGTCGCCCACGGTAGGCCGCTGTTTCACCTGCTGCGTCACGTTCGACTACACCGGAAACAGCGTTTCTGAACATCCTTCTGGCGGCCGCACCATCAACACCCGCAGCAAATTTCAGATTCAACGCTTCCACAAGAGATTCATGGAGTTGCATCTTTCGTTTCTGGAAGGCAATTTCCTGGGCCTTCTCCGAATGGGCCGACCAAGGCACCACAGGGGCCGCCGTCGTCGCTGAATCGCTCAACTCGATCCCTGGGGCCACTGCTCCCTCAGGTGTCGATGACGACCTATTGGACTCGTCAGATCCCGCAACCGATTCTGACTGGGGCAGGGCACTGACTGCAGATCTTTTTTTTACCAGACCAAACATAAATCACTTTCAGGGGTGTTTTCAGCAGCACCAATCCCGAATTCACTCTGCTTTTTGCCACGGATTGCCGACATCCCTGCACCTGTTTTCCATACCGCTGTACTTGACAGATTAGGTCACTAATGAAGCGGATACACGAAAAATCCAGGAGGAACAGTCTGAAATTCAGAAGTCGAAGGAACGCACGTCACCCCACGAATAGCCATCATAAGCTCACGTCAGATCCCGCGAGTTGCGAGAATTCTGCCTGTCATCCACAACATTGCAGCAAAGCAGATCCGCTAACCTCGAAGCTCCCTCGTGCAGCGAATCAGCATTCGCCGGAAAAGCACAACAGAACTGGCTGAGTAAGGAAATGGACACTGCCAAGCCACTTAACTGTCGGGGAGGGCAGCAGGCGCTGAGGTAGGCCAGTCCGCGAACAGCATATATGTCCCGGATCTCACGCCTGTGCCATGGCCGACACCGGTCAAAAGACCTCTAAGGGATCGCGAACGTAATCCTGTCCGACTGTCCTGACCCAGGAGTTGAAGCCCGTTTTGAATGGCACGTAACCCGGCGACACCAGTTCAACGCCGTCCGATCTTTAATTCGGGCAAATGGGGTTTCTGTACGCCGGCAACATAAGCCAGTGAGTTCCGGGGGGCATCCGTCGCCCCGGCCCCCAGTTCGATCAGACCGGAATGCGTTGAGCGTCGCAAACTGCCACCAGTCACAACCATCACACGCTGGCTTGAGCGCTGGACAGGACGCGGATTCGTCCTCGGGCTACCGGCCTCCACTGGAACTGCGGCATACTGCGGGTACTCTGTGAACGACTTTCGCTGCTCTCCAGAGGTCCGGCCACCGACATGCAGTGGTGTCAGACTCCGTGCTGCCGTCGCGGAATACGTCGCGATGCGCGAAGTACCACTGTAAACTGCCGTCGTCTGTCTCGTGCGGGGTGACTCGAGCACAGTCATGCTAACCGGCCGCTGCACCGCCGAGGTGTACCGGATGACTCGCGACGGCGTTCTGGCTGCATCACTCGTTCGAAGCACAGACTGAGAGGACTGACGTCGAGGTAAGTTTGACGAGGTTTGTCGATAGCGAGTGACCGACAGTGCCGGAACCACTTCGCTGCGTTCTCTACCGGGGTATCTGGTGGTGCCGGAACTCTTTGCGAACGTGGTGTCCAGAATTGCACGCGAACCTCGAGCGGGCTGTGGTCCCACAGGTGGTGCACCCTCAGGAACTGATCCACTCTCCCCGCTCGGAAGATCGCCTTCCGGTGACTGTCCCTGAACCCGATTGGCTGCCGCAGGCGGAATTGCCTGGGGCCATGCTGCCCCTGGCATAGAATCAGGAGCAGGAACAGAATCATTCGCGTCGCTGCCTGCTTTGGGAGGCGCCGGGTACAGATGCTGATCAATGACCAGGTCATACGCCTGGTCCACTACCACGCTGGACTGAGCCCCACCGCGAACGACGCGAACGGACGGAACCGTCGGTGCCGCCACAACTGGCCTGGGCTCTTCCACCCCGAGCAGCAATTTCATCGTTTCGGGCGAAGGCAGCGAACCGGAATTCACTCGCTCTGGATCTTTTGGAAGCATATTCAGAGTCAACTCACCACGGTTCTCAATCGACTTCAGCACTTCGCACTGCTGCGGTGTCAATTCAAGTGTGATCTCAAACTCCTGAGCGACCGAACCGTTCTGACCTTTTGTCAGCACAGTTTGCGGGTAAAGAGAATCCTGAATCGCCAGCACGCGGACCCCCGGGAACACCGTGTGAGTTCGCGCTGCGGCCGTCGAGTCCGGAGCGACCTGCTTGTCCGAGCGGCGAAACAAAACGTCGACCCATGACTCCGGTGCCACAAACCCCCGGATTCCTCCGACCAGATTCATCTTTACCGTGATGGCTCGCATTCCCTCCGTCAACAGATCAGCAGGAGTCGGTCCGGTGCCTTCCGGGAAAACGCACTCTAAAGGAAACGGCTTATTCATCTCGATTTTGTTGCGAATGATGCGGCCGATCAGCTGCTTCCCATCTCCAAAAGCGGAAACACTTCCCAGAACCTTCTTGTACTCATCCTTGCCTACCATCGAAGTGTAAAAGTCCGACGCTTTGATCTCGCGTCCGGGTAGCAGGTCCGAAGCGGCCAGCAAAAGACGGAATTGCTGCGGAGCGGCAGCGGGCACCGCGACCGCCGGGGGCGTTTGCCGCCATTGCCGCAAGCCAGTCCCTGCGATTCCGCACAGCACCGCAAAGAGAACCAGGAACATCGCCTGGATCCCAAAGCGCGAAGTTTTGGGGGAACCTGAACTCATTGCAATTCCCTAAAAAGAACCGTCAACATTCAATGGCAGACTGAATCCGCCTGAATGACGCATAAACAAACACTCGTTCCAACATTCTCGACTGCACTGAAAGTCAAGTTGCAAAACATCAGCCACGTGCCATCGTCGACGTTTTCAAACGTCCAGAAAACTCTCGTCGTTCATTCCACAGAGCCGGAGGAGTTCACCATGATTCCATTCGCGTCCAGCGCTGAATATGTCATCGTATCCGTGTATGAGTAGGTTGTTGTGGCCACTGTGGGACTGACGCTTGTGACAATCTCCATGGTCCACGACTGATCCAGGTGCAGCAGGGATGCGGCCACATCACCATACTCCTGAACTACCGCGTTTCGATACTCCGTCAGCCCAACAATAACCCCGATACTGACCAATGTTCCGATCAGAATGAATTCCACCGAGTGCAGCGCGCCTTGATCTTCCCGCAGAAATCGGCTGACAATTGCCAAAACTGACGACTTCATGCAAATCACCGCCCTGCCCCGTAGAGACCCCAAACCAATGCCACAACTCTGAATTCACCAAACCGATAACGTTCCAACACTCGCTCCGAAAAACCAATATGTCAAGCTCACCAGGTTCTCTCATGTCTCATTTTTGGGTCATGGGGCGCCCAAGTGTCTTCCAAGCAGATCAACGATGAAATTGCCTGCTGCTGAGATGGTCACACATCACAACCACAGTGCAGATGATCGGAAGTCCTGACTCCTGCCGAACAGGCGACCGGTACGAACAAACAACATCCGGTTGCAACCCTTCCTCCATTGATATGACCGCCCCGGAATCCTTATTTTCAAAGCAAGATTCATTCCGAACAAGGTGCATCCCTGCCAATTCCAAACGTCGGTGTCCAAAGTACATTTTGAATACAACAAAAAAATGGCTCGTGCCGATTCCACCGCGCACCGAATCCTTAATCCTCAACTACGAACGCAAGCAACCCACCGTCAGGCGTGTCAGCCGGAAGACTCATTTGTCGCGCCCCACTTCCGAAACCAGATCACTCTCGCTGATGTTGTACTCCTGAATTTTTCTATAAAGTGTGGAACGGCTGATCTTCAGAATCCGAGCCACTGCGGCCCGATGGTTACCATGAGTTCTCAGGCAATCGATGATCGCCTCTCGCGAGGCCCCTGTCATGATCTCAGAGAGTGGCGTCGTGGCGATCCCCGCATTTCCAACGGCATTCCTCGAAAATTCCTCCGGTCGCTTCAAACGGAGGTCTTCCAGAGCAAGAAAGTCCGTTTCCATCAGCGTCATGGCTCGCAACAGACTATTCCGCAATTCGCGGATGTTGCCGGGCCACGTCAGCGAACGCAGTCCCCACAGCAGTTTGAGAGACACACGCAGGCATGGCTTCTGCAGCTCTTCCGCCAGCGATTGGAGACTGGCGACAGCCAGAAGCGGGACGTCATTTCCGCGATGGCGAAGTGAAGGGAGTTCCAGCTCGATGACATTAATTCGATAGAACAGGTCACTGCGAAAACGCTGCTTGTCCACAAGATCCTTCATGTCAACGTTGGAAGCGACGATCAGGCGACACTGACTTCGACTGGTGGTCACTGTCCCAACTCGTTCGAATTCACCTGTTTCCACAACACGCAGCAGCTTCGACTGGTCGTCAAGACTGAGCAGATCCACTTCATCCAGCAACAATGTTCCCCCGGCGGCTGCCTCAATCTTGCCAACTCGATCCGAAGTGGCCCCGGTGAACGCCCCCTTGGTATGCCCAAACAGCTCGGCGTGAATCAGGTCCCGGGAAACAGCCCCGCAAGGGAAAAACACGAACGGACCATCTTTCCGATCCGACCACGCATGTATGGATTGAGCCATCGTGGATTTGCCTGTACCAGTCTCACCCGAAAGCAGAATCGGCACCTTACTGGCAGCGACACGGCGAGCTGTGCGGTACACATCGACCATTT
>JALQWE010000431.1 GCA_023258825.1 Planctomycetaceae bacterium
CGGATGCGGCATAACCACCCACCAGCCGCCCTGAGACCAGAGTCTCTGCGACTTCAAACACGCCACTCCCTGGCACCAGCGAATACATGCGGCCACCCGCCGCAATGAGGGAACGCTGCCCGGTCGGTTTGGCTGCAGGAGTCGTCATGGGAATCTGCGTCAGCGTGACGCCATCTGTTTCCCACAAACCCCAGTCAGTTCGTGCGTCTGCAAAAAACACAAGTCGCTCCGTCGGGTTCTGCAAATACACACCGGGAAAGAACCCAATCGCACTCTGTTGGGTACCATTGCGATTCATTGGTGCCTGAAACAGACGGACCGACGACACTGGAACCGTGCCAGCGTCCGTCCCATCAGATTTCCAGAGATCACCGGTGAATTGCCCCCCCGTGAATTCCACCCGACGAAAAAATGTAAGGTCTCCAACCCTCAGAAAACTATCAACGAGATACTCCGAACCCGCCACAGGAACGAACTGATGAATCTGTAATGGCACATCAGCCGCTGTGGACATCACCAGGATCTCCACGCCTGACGTTCGAGTCTCTCGCTTCAGGATCAGCCGGGAATCCGTGGCCCCAACAACAACTGTGCCTGCATCCGTCGGCAGTGATGACCACCGGTAGTCACCGTGGGTCACCGGTATCGTCCCAGCGGTCGTTCCATCCGTTCTGTAGATCGTTTCCGCGTCAGTATCTCCGGCGGTCAAGAACAGCTGCCCGTCAAAGACTCGCATCTGCCGCGGACGACTACCCACCGGTCCGGGAATCACGTCGACGGCAAGCCGCGTGCCCGCAATTGTTCCATCTGATCTCCACAACTCTCTGCCCGCGTTGCTGTCAATCGCAGCAAAATAAACACTTCCGTTGTAAGTCACAAAGTCAAACGGGACACGATCGTCAACCGCAGACTGCTCCAGCAATAAAACAGCCCCTTTTCCATCGGTCTTCCAGAGCCCATGCCGGGGGGAACTGCCCATAACCCATGCGTCGAAATACAGATTTCCGTCCAGCAGCGCAGAGTTTCCGAACGTCGAATTCGTCCACGCATCGGGTGTGAGACGCCCCGGAATTGTGGCAAAGACCTGAGTCCCATCGGACGTGCCGTCTGTCGTATACAAATCTGTGTAGCCAATTCGCTCGACAGCCAGCAGTTGCTGGCCATTGACTTCCGGAAGAATCGTGACCGGACCATCAAACGCCAGTTTTGACATCACGGCAGTCAGTAGGGCACGAGCTTCCAGCGACTCGATCCGACAAACATCCCGAACCTCGCAAACAATGGCTCGGTGCCATCGGCGACGATCTCGCAGTCGAAGTCGGAAGATCGAAAACATACTCCATGCTCCCTGCGTTTTACTAGCGCCATCCTGAGCTCGAAGTGACTTCACTCCCAGTTCAACAGTCGCTTTGTCACCCCCGGAAACGTCCCACCGGTAGTGGCAATGCCCATGGCCCTGGCCCCGATTCACGGAACGCGGCGGTTGGCCCGGATTGACTCGACAGACACCTCAAAGAGGCCCAAAAATCTCGTCCGCATCATGCACTTTCCGAGTCTGCCTGCCAATTTTGCCCGGGCTGTCACAACAGGCTCCGACCAAAGGAACTGACACAGTAATGATTCTGCAGGTTCATGCACTTAATGCAATCCCAGGTGCTCAATTCCGCCAAAGCTTCACAATTGCTCACGATTGTGTTTGCATCCATTCCTGCCACGTTTAGTGTACAGAATTGACTTGTCATCATCGTCGGGCGGCGAGATTCGCAACTGGTGCCTGCTAAGACTGCTCTGTGTTTCCTGTAGTCCTTTGACACCTCGATGTTCCGTAGCAAAAACCGGACAGCAACTTTCCCACCGTCATTAAAACACGCCATCATGAGTGAAAGCAGGAACCAACGACAGGATTCTCAGGGCCCCACAGCAGAGAAAGTCCCGGATCCCGCTGAACTCCGTTTGACTCGGCAGTTTGCAGGCCAGCATCTGCATCCAGGACGCCCTGCATCCGGATTTGACTTAAGTGGCTGGCAGTTGATGTTCGACCGAGGTCTCTTCAACCCGGCACCAGGACAGTCACACAACATTCGCCGCACTGCACATCTGCTGAAAGCGTTGGGAGGTGGTGGTGCAGATCGAGGCCTGTTGTTTGCGGCGGGTGCCCATTACTTCGGCTGCACTTATCCAGTGATCAGATTTGGTTCGCCCTCGCAGCACCAGCAGTGGCTACCATCACTGCAGACCGGCAGACTCATTGGCTGCCTCGCGATTACTGAAGAGGGCGGCGGTTCAGGCCAGTCGGCCCTTGCAACACAGGTTCAGGCACAGGCGGACAATCTCCGTCTCTCGGGTGCCAAACTCTTCGTGACCAATGCACCAGTAGCCAGCGTCGCACTGGTGATTGCCAGCGAATGGCCCCAGCGCGGAAGTCTTGGACTCTCTGCATTTCTGGTGCCCCTCGATGCTCCGGGAGTCAGCGTCGTCCCCATGAACTCCATGGGCTTGGCCGGCGCACCCGCCGGCGTTGTCCGCCTTAACGACGTTTGCCTGCCACCCTCAGCACGACTGGGAGCACCGGGAGCCGGGCTGGCCGTAATGCTGTCTGCTCTCCGGGCAGAACGAACCGCACTGCTCAGCGGATTCCTCGGCGCCGCTGAGTTTGATCTGGCCCGCTGCTACCAATTTCTTCAGTCCCGGTTCAGCGTCGGTCAGAAAAGTGGTGCCGCAGTTCCACAGGTTCTCCAGCATCGACTGGCCTCAATCCGTTGCGAACTCGCAGCAGCCGAAGCTCTGCTGGACCGCGGACTTGATGAAGTCGATCACGGCGGAGATGCACTGCTGTGGCCCGCGATGGTGAAGAAAACAGTCAGCGAAACCGTCGCCTCTGTTGCCGATCAGATTCACCAGATCTATGCCGGACAGGGTTGGCTGAATCTGCACGAATCCGCCACCGCGGTACTCGACACCCGCGCCGTCCTGGCCGCCTCCGGTACGTCCGAGGTGATGCTCAACATGATCTGGTCCCAGCTTGCACGCACACTCACTCCCCTGGAATTTTCAACGCCATGATCAGTGCCCTGCTGACTCAGACGATCGTTCGCGGATTTCAGCAAACTCCTCAGGCACCGGCGATCATCACTGACAACTCTCAACTCACCTACGCCGAACTCTGGCAACGGGCTTCTGCCGTCGCTGGCGTGCTTCGACAGCAGGGCGTCCAACCCGGCGATCGAATCGCCCTGTACTTTCCCCGAGATCCGGAAGCGATTGTCGCGGTCTACGGAGTCCTCCTTGCAGACGCCGTCTACGTTCCGCTGGACCATCGCAGCCCGGCTCCCAGACTACAGTCCATTCTTCACGACGCCGACTGCGCAGCGATTCTGACGACCTCCGCCATGTCCACACGCGCTGAGGCACTGCTGAACCTGTGCCAACAATCCCTGCCAGTGATCACTCTGCCACTGCCCGAAGCCACCGCAACCGACGCAAACAGCAAAAACCACCGGTCGGAATCAGCGTCGCCATCGTCGTCCTGCCAAACCCGGACTGCCGCCATTCTGTACACCTCCGGTTCGACTGGAAAACCTCGAGGCGTGGTTCTTACCCATGCCGGTCTGCACCACTTTGCTGAGTGGACCAGTCAGTATTTCGAACTCAATCCCCGGGATCGGCTCGGCTGCATTGCACCACTTCAGTTTGACCTCTCTACGTTTGACATCTTCGCCGTTCACATGGCCGGAGCCTGCATGCTGCTGCCCGGTGAGCGAAACATCCTGTTTCCGAGGGCGATGCTCCAGTTCTTCACACACCATCAGATCACTGGCTGCTACAGCGTCCCCACATTCTGGATGCAACTACTTGAACGCGGAGGCCTTTCCACAGGTCAGCTTCCTCAGCTGCGACACGTGATGTTCGCCGGAGAAGTATTCCCGCTCCCACAACTTCGACAACTGATGC
>JALQWE010000432.1 GCA_023258825.1 Planctomycetaceae bacterium
GGCTCGGGTCGATTCGGATGATTGCAGGGCGTGGTAGGCGCCCGGCGTCATTATTTCTTTTGGTGCAGAGTTTGAACCGTGTATCGAGTGCTGATAACAGACAGTCTTTCCAAAGCCGGCCTGAAGGTCCTGGAGCAGACTGAGGGAATTGAAGTGGTGATCCGCAGCGGCCTGACTCCTGAGCAGGTCCGTGAAGAACTGAAAACAGTGGATGCGATCATCATCCGCAGCGGGACGACGCTGACGGCTGAGATTCTGGAAGGTCAGGAGCGGCTGAAGTGCATCGCGCGGGCTGGTGTTGGCGTGGACAACATCAACCTGGAAGCAGCGACACGCGCCGGTGTCCTGGTCATGAATACTCCCAGCGGCAACACGATCAGCACTGCCGAGCACACATTTGCGATGATGCTGGCACTGTCTCGCAACATCGGTCCGGCCCATGCCAGCATGAAAGCCGGAAAGTGGGATCGCAAATCGTTCCAGGGAACGCAGCTGGCCGGAAAGACACTGGCTGTGATTGGGCTGGGGCGAATTGGTCTGAGCGTAGCCGCACGAGCTGTGGCGTTCGAGATGAACGTGCTGGGCTATGACCCGCTGATTTCCGAAGAAAAGTGCAAAGAGTACGGGATTCAGCTGTTCCGGGACGTAGATGACATCGTGACGAAGTGTGACTATCTGACAGTCCACACGCCGCTTACGGAAGAGACGCGCAGCATCATCAACGCGGCTCGTCTGGCGAAAATGAAAAAGGGTGTGCGAATCATCAATTGTGCGCGGGGCGGAATCGTTGACGAAACCGCACTGGCGGATGCGATTGAATCCGGACATGTGGCTGGCGCTGCAATGGACGTGTTCGTGGAAGAGCCCCCGAAGGATCGTCGACTGATTGATCTTCCCAAAGTGCTGGCGACGCCGCATCTGGGAGCCTCCACCGACGAAGCTCAGGAAATGGTCTCCATCGAAGCTGCCGAATTGGTGGTCGCCTACCTGACACGCAACGAAATTCGCTGTGCTGTCAACATGGCTCCAGTCTCAGCCGCGGAAATGAATGAACTGCGGCACTACCTGAATCTGTGTTACCGACTGGGGCTGTTGGGCGCCCAGATGATTCGCGGCCAGGGACTCCGCAGCGCAGAAGTGATTTACCGGGGTGAAGCCGCCAGCCGCAAGACGCGAATTCTCACCAATGCCTTCACGGCCGGATTACTGGAAGCCGCCCTCGACGAATCCGTCAATATCATCAATGCGACGTCTGTCGCCCACGCCCGAGGTATTCATATTCGTGAATCCTCAACCGGCGACTGTGAAAACTTCGCCTCGATGGTTTCGGTCGTACTCGAAACAGACCAGGGACGATTTGAAACCTCGGGTACAATCTTTGGGAATCAGTTCATGCGTCTGGTGCGTCTGAACGAGTTCCATTTCGAAGCCTACCTGGATGGATTGTTGTTGATCTACCGGCATCGCGATGTCCCCGGTGTCATCGGCTTTATCGGAACGGTCCTCGGCGAACACAAAGTGAATATCGCTCAAATGGCACTTGGACGCCGTCAGACACAGCCCGGCGGTGCCTCTGTAGCCGTTCTGAACCTGGACAGTGAACCGTCCGCTGAAGCGATTCAACGGGTTCGGGACCACAAGGAAGTGTCTGGCGTGGATATGGTCCGACTGCCGGCAGCCGGCGCATCTCTGCCCTGGCTGACCACCAACTGACGCAGCCTGAAAGTCTGCAACGCCGACCGTGGTTAAAACTCACCCTTGAAGCGGTGACGTCTGGCAACTGCCGGGCTTCGCCGCTTCTTCGTCTTATAGACCACAGGACTGCAGCAACAGCAGAACGCCCCCAGCGTACAGGGCGGCAATCTGATCGTCGGCCATGATTCCCACCCCACCAGGTAGCCGCTCAAAGCGTTTGACCGGCCACGGTTTGGCCACATCAAAGACGCGAAACAACAGAAATCCGCCCACCAGCATCCACCATGAATCATGAATCATCGAGAAGATCAGCGGAAACGCTGTGATTTCGTCCCAGACCACGCTCCCCGGGTCTTTCTTTCCCCGGAGAGCGGCCGCACGCTGACACAGGGGTATCCCCAGCAGAAACATAGCCAGCCAGAGAGTCAGGCGAAACGGAACCGGCACCTGCCAGTACCAGAGCGCCCCACCCAGAGGCAATCCAATCAGACTGCCGAAGGTTCCCGGCGCTACTGGCAGGCACCCCAGTCCGCAGCCCTCGGCAAGCAGCAGAGTCAGACGATCACCGATTGAACGCTGGGATGAAGCCGGGAAACGCGTCATGTGGAAATTCAGGCAAAGAGAAACATTCAGGAGCAAACTCGGGGGCAATCCAGAGCAAAAGCGAGCCAATTCTGCGACAATCCCACGAAGTCACGCAGAGTAAGTGACTGATTTCCCCCGGGATTGACGAATTCTGCAATCTCAAACCCCTTTAAATTCTCAGATTCGGGAGAAACCTGCGTCTTTTGCTGCGGAATCGGGGTATGTTTGAATAGTTCATACGGCAGAGCGAACGGACGGCGACGAACGGACGGGCGACAATGATTCGGGCCGAACTATCAGGTGTAGTGGCGATCACGGGCAGCGATGAAGCACAACACTGCAAAACTTCTGGCACTCCGTAAATCACTCCAGGTGATGTTGATTCTGGCGTTGGTCTGGATCCCGGTTGTACTCCTGCAGGTGTATTACGCGAACGATTCGCTGGTCCGCAAAATCAACGATGTACTGCAGTTGCAGGGAGCATCACTCAGCCGCCAGGTGTGGTGGGATGTGCAGCAATTGAATATTATGGCGCGGGCAATCGGGCAGCAGCCCGAATTAAGTCCCCTCCTGGAAAAAACTCGCAGTGAATTGAGTCACATTTCACTCTCAATCGCAGAGTTCTCACAACATATCCGGGGTTATTTCTGGGAGTCCTCCAGCGGCATCATCTGGGCGAGTAAAGTCGGAGACGCCATAGGCAGTGTCGATGCGGGCAACGGATTGGTGCCCTTTGACACGCTGCAGCAATCCCTTCCGACAGGCGAGCGTGCCAGCAACCACGGATGTCGTCTGTATGGTCCATTTATTGACGATACCGGGAATGCGCTGCTGCTGTTGGCTCGCCGCGTGGGTTCCGGCGAGCAGTCCAGTCATGTGGTGAGCATGCTGCTGGATCTGAAGACCCTGCTTGACAGATGCCTGGTGACTCAACCGAGGGAACTCGCACCACTGCAACTGCAGATTTACGATGCCGAGGGCAGGATCATCTTCGGTGATGCAGAACTGGCTCTGGACTTTCCCTGCATCTGCCATGTTCAGCTCCCTCAGGCGGAGTGGAGAATTAATGCGATTCCCGAAACCGGCTGGCTCTCAACGTTCCTGATGGATCTGCGGATTTATTCCCTGTTGGGAGTCGTGATGCTGGCGGGGAGCGGCATCACCGTATGGTTTGTGACACTCCGCCACCACACGATGAATCAGGCGCTGACGGAAACCCGCGACGCATTGATGCTGGCCAATTGCCGCCTCGCAGACGACGTAAATCTTCGACGCAGAACGGAACGTGCCCTGCAGGAGAGTGAAGCACGGTTTCGCAGCATCTACAATCAGGCGACCATCGGTGTCATGGTCCTCGATGCAATCAGCGGTCAAGTGCTGCAGGTCAATCCCGCTGCGGTCAGGTTGCTGGGACGCTCCGGTGAAGAACTGCTGCAGTCGACGCTGCAAAACGTGCTGCCGGAAACACATCTGCCCCCCGCAGCAAAAGTCCTCACTGCCGGAGAAGGGGCGTGGGAATGTCAGCTCATCAGACCAGACGGAACCCTGAGCTGGTGCCGGGTGACCGTGAATCCTCTCAGCAATCCCGGAGACAGCTCACCACGGCAGATTCTGGTAATGGACGACATCACAGAACGCAAACTGGCGGAGATTCGCCAGCGGGAAATGGA
>JALQWE010000433.1 GCA_023258825.1 Planctomycetaceae bacterium
GCAAGATACAACAGTGACGCCTGCAGTTCGGCCTGATCGGGTTCACGGCCCAGTGCCCGCAGGAACATCCGGCGAATTCGCTGCTCCGGATTATCGCCCTCGGTGACCAGCGACGCCGCCCATTTTTTTGCCTGATCAATCACAAACGGATCGTTCAGCATCGTCAATGCCTGCACCGGAACGTTGGTCACATCCCGTTGTCCGCGCGTTGTGGATGGTCGCGGAGCATCAAAGGCCTCCAGAAACGGATTGAACGCATTCCTGCGAATACGCTGGTACACGCTGCGGCGACGGTTCCCGTCCAGTGGACCCGGAACACCGCCCCCTTCCGTCTTGCCCACGAAATAGACGTTCACTCCCGGGCCGTACATCTGCAGATCCAGTTGTCCTGACACCGCCAGAATTGCATCGCGAAGAGCTTCCGCCTCCAGTCGACGGACGGGCATATGTGACAGCCACAGATTGTTTCCGTCCTGCTCTATTGCGGCGTCGGACGTGCGAGACTCCTGCTGCCAGGTTTCTGAAGTCATCAGCAACCGCAGCATGCGTTTGATCGACCAGCCTTCCTCTTCCACGAATCTCGCTGCCAGATAATCCAGCAGCTCAGGATGTGTTGGCAGCTCACCCAGTCGCCCGAAATTGTCAGGAGTCCGGACGATCCCGCGGCCAAAGACGTGCTGCCACAGCCGATTCACCATGACTCGAGCTGTCAGTGGGTTGGCAGCAGAAGCCGTTTGCTCCGCCAGTTGCAGACGACCGCTTTGTGACGTCTCGAAAGGTGCTGACCGATAAAACTGCAGGCCCCCACGTGGCACAATTCGTCCCGGGCGCGTCAATTGCCCGCGTTCCCAGAGCGGCTGATCAAATCCACTGGCCTCCAGAACGCCCGGGGCGCGTCGGGGTACCGGGATTTCCATTTCCAGCTGTCGGTATCGTGCCACCAGTTCGCGAAGCTGTGGCAACGCGTGCAGTGTTGTCGGCAACAAATCGCGTCGCACGAAAAAGTCCAGCAACGCCAGCTGATCTTCGGTGAGTGTTTGCGTCTGCCACGCCTGCACTGCGTCCTGCAGGAACTGACTGTAATGCTGCGCCAACTGGTCCGTGGACGTCGGCGGTTCACCTTCAAAAAAGGCGATCATGGGCAGAACGGTCTCGACTGGTAAATCCGCCTGATTGCCTGCAACCACCTGAGCCGCGCCGAAAAACGCGCGCTCAACAGGGTCGGTAGTGAACTCCAGATAGGCGTGTGCGCCCCGACGATACGCGGTGTCCAGTCGCAGCCAGCCCAGCTCGTCACGACTCAATCTGGCGGCCGGATACAGGCCCCCATTGCCCAGCGGATAGTTTTCTATCACCAGCCGAACCTGACTGTTCTGTCCCAGAGCTCTGACGAAGATATTGTCCGAATCAATTTGAAATCGGGGCGACTGCAGGACCCCTGTGTGACGATTACTGAGCCCATGTGTCAGCAGTGCAGCTGGTTGCAGGCCACGCAGCACTCGTTCACCATCCGGTTCAATCACCAGCTGTCCGTGGTGTGCCGGAATCACCGCCTGGGCCGCACTGCGTGAGGCAGCGGCATCTGGAGACGCCAGCCCGGTACCGGAGCAAAACCAGTCTGCGGCCTGTTCACCGCGTACATCCCATAACGGGCGAAATTTCGTTTCGTTCGTCGCCCGACGTGTCTGCTGTTCCCGCTGCCAGAATTCTGCTTGCTGACGCCACAGTGACGGCAGCAGCGCCGCGTCAGTCTGCGTTCCACCCGTCGTGGCCTGCAGCCAGAAATGCAGCGGACTGGATGTGTTCGTGCGAGCTTCGTCGAATGCTGTGGTCCAGGGATCCTGCTGATCCGTTTGCAGATCCGACAACTCCTGCTGCACCTGCTGATGTTCGCGGCGCAACACCGCCAGCGTCTGTTGCTGTGACGGATCCAGGACAGCGGCGATCTCCGCGGCAGTGACTCCGGCCGGACCCGCCTGAAATGACAGGGCCAGTTCCGCAGCCGTCAGCGGTCGCAGATAGACGCGGGCCTCGTCAATTTCACCTGCCAGAGGAGGGTTGATGTCGGACAGCCGTTGCCCGAAGAGAAAGCGGGATCGGCCTTTCAGAAACGGTTGCAGTGTGCCTTTGCGATAGCTGGTACCCAACGGCTGACCGTTCCGATACATGGTCACAGAATTGTGCGCAGCATAGACGATCGCCACATGAATCAACTGATCCGGTCCGGACGTCTCGGCTTCCCCGCCGGGCTCCTGTGTTCGATTGAAAAAATCACTTCCGGGAAGCCAGTGACGCGGTGTCAGTTCGCCAAAGACAATCGAATCAAAGAAGCGACCCTCCGGGGTTTCCAGCCCGATCACTCCGCCACCTCGCTGATCCGGATGCGCGAGCGCGACCCACGCTTCAAACGTCTTCTCGTGAATGTCCCGATCCAGCATCGACGTACGCACATTCGCGGTGACTCCGTTCAGAACCAACCGCCCGTTGCGGATTTCAGCTCCGCCAAGCAGTTCACCATGGTGCTGACCAACACTGTCCCGCGCATCTTCCGTGAAACTCCACCGCGCATCCGGGGTCGGCAGAGTTCCAGAGGCATTCCGTCCGCGTTGCTGCAACACGATGGCCTGCGCCGGTACTTCAATGGCGGCAATGTCCGTACGCAGCCGCTGAGCACGTGTTGCGAGTTCTTGTTGTCGTGCCGCGCGGTGAGTCTGCTCTCGCAGGCGATCGGCAACCTCCATTGCTGCCGCCTGCCACGCCGTTGTCAGTTCGCTGCGCAGGGTCTGCTGCAGCTGTTGAAGTTCGTGACGATTCTTTTCCAGCCGCTCCGGCGCATCGATCAGCACCTGTCCGGGACGGCTACTGGCAAAGATTCCGTAGAGCGCATAAAAGTCATCCTGACTGATGGCGTCGAATTTGTGGTGATGACACCGTGCACAGGAAACCGTCAGTCCCAGAAAAGCCTTGGAAAAAACATCGATCTGATTGTCCACGACCTTCATCTGATCTTCCAGAGCATCCACGGGGACGAAGCCCAGTTCCACCATCCGCAGATGCGCTGGGCCGATCGCTGATTCGTTCCAGCCCTCCACCGAATTCCAGCGAGGATCCGGCAGCAGATCCCCAGCCAGATGCTCAAGCACCAAACGGCGATAAGGAACGTCGTCGTTAAAGGCACGGATCAGATAGTCACGGTAACGATCCGCATTCGGCAGTTCCGGATCGCCCTGACTGCCATGGGATTCGCTGTAACGCATCAGGTCCATCCAGTGGCGAGCCCAGCGTTCGCCGAACCGAGGTGAGTTCAGCAGCCGGTCCAGAACCGTTTCAAAGGCCCGCGGTGACGGATCGGACAGGAATGCCAGACGTTCTTCCGGGGTGGGAGGCAGGCCTGTCAGAACAAAGGTGGCACGCCGCAACAAGGTCTGTCGGTCTGCGCGAGAGGCAGGTTGCAGACCGGCCGCGGCCATCCGTGAAAGCACAAACCGATCCACCGGATGCTCAGACCAGTTAGACGCAGGTCCTGCAGGTGGTTCAACTTTTTGGACAGGTTGCAGGCTCCACCACGTACTGCGGCGAGCAAAGACTGCTTCCCAGGAAGTGGCCTGCGCAAGTTGTTCGGCCGTTGGCGGTGTCTCGCGAGGATCAGCAGCCCCGGTGGCGATCCAGTGTTCAAAGTCAGCGATCACGGCATCACTGAGTCGACCGCCACCGGAGGGCATTTCCAGCCCGGAAATTTCATGCCGCAGAATCGCCAGCAAACGACTTTCGGACGGCTTGCCGGGCACGATGATCTGACCGCCATCACCACCGCGCAGCAGACCAGTCCGGTGATCGAGCGCCAGGCCACTGTCAGCCTGATTGATGGAGTTATGACACGGATAGCAGTGCTCAACCAGCACCGGGCGAATGCGCGATTCGAAGAACTCACGCTGCTGTTCGGAC
>JALQWE010000434.1 GCA_023258825.1 Planctomycetaceae bacterium
GTGTTGCTGCACCGGCCCGATTCGCAGGCATTCTTCACCCGCTGAATAGGCTGTCGTGTCATGACCGCACCTGAATCCCGCCCCGGTGTGGTGACCGCCGCCTTCTGGTTGCTGATCGGCGGTGCGGTGCTGCTGCTGACCATGCTGGCGTCGGCGTCGGCGGATGAGGTTTTTCAGCGGGAGATTCTTCCGCTACTGACGTCGCACTGCGTCAGTTGTCATGGTCCGGAAAAGCAGCAGTCCGGGATTCGTCTGGATACCTTGTCGACGGATCTGATCAATGACCGGGCGGCGGCTGAGGATTGGCAGGAGGTCCTGAATGTGCTGAATTCGGGCGAGATGCCGCCCGAGGATCAGCTGCCGCTGACGGCCGAGCAGCATCGAGTGCTGACGGCGTGGGTGGGGGACCGGATTCGTCAGGCGGTGGAGGCGGGGCGCGAGACGACCGGGCGCGTTGTGCTGCGACGTCTGACGCGCCTGGAATATCAGAACACGATGTCCGAGCTGCTTGGGCTGGACATGGATTACACCCGCGACCTGCCTCCGGACAGCGTTTCGGAAGATGGGTTTGTCAATGACGGCCGGGCTCTGCGCATGTCGGCCATGCAGCTGGAGTATTATCTGGACAGTGCGCGTCGTGCACTGGAACGGGTGATTGTGACGGGGCCGGCCCCTGAGGTGTTTCATCATGAGTTCACGGAAAGTCGCATCGACAACTGGCTCGGCAATGCTCAGCGAAGCATGCGTCTGGGGCGTCAGCAGGAATTTCTGAGCAGGATGACGGACCGTTACCCGGAGACGGGTGAGTTTCTGGTGCGGGTGCGTTTGGCCGCCGAATTGAAGTCTGGTGCCGGATTTCCGCTGCTGGAAGTTTCGGTCGGATATCAGCCGGACACCGAGATTCTGATGCGTGACTTCGAGCTGGTTGAGATCACGACGGCGGAGGAGCAGACACTGGAGTTTCGTGGCCGCATTGAAAACTTTCCGTTGCCGGTGCGTGGTCAGGGGAAGTTTCCCGGTCTGGTTGTTCGGGTGCGGAATGTTTACACGGATGGTTCACCATTGCCCCCGGAAGCAACGCCTCAGCAGCGGGATTATCCGGATGAGCCGCACCTGCCCACGGTGACTCTGAAATCTGTTGAGTTTCATGGACCGGTGTTTGATCAGTGGCCACCTGCGCTGCATCGGCGGATTCTGTTTGAATCGGAGCAGCGGGAGCAGGACGAGACGGGATACGTGACCGAAGTTCTGCGTCGGTTCATGACGCGGGCGTTTCGTCGTCCGGTGTCGGACGATGAAGTGGCGCGCCTGGTGGAATTCCACAATTCGATTCGCCCGGACTTTCCGACGCTCGAGGAGACTCTGCGCGAGTCCCTGGCGATGGTGCTGATTCAGCCGGATTTTCTGTATCATCTTGAGCCGGCCGGGGTCACGAAGCGCCCGGTGGGCCACTTTGAACTGGCATCGCGACTTTCCTATTTCCTATGGAGCACGATGCCTGATCAGCCATTGCTGGATCTGGCCGGGCGAGGTGTGCTGACGGATCCTGCGGTGTTGTCAGCCGAAGTGGAGCGAATGTCCGATGATCCGCGATTTCAGGTGTTTGTGCGTCAGTTTACCGAGCAGTGGCTGCACCTGAACTATCTGGACCGGGTGGCGGTGGATCGTGAGTACTATCCCGGGTTTGATGACGCGTTGAAGGTGCAGATGCGGGGGGAGACGGAGGCTTTTTTTGCGGAGCTGATTCGCAGTGACCTGAGTGCTCTGAATCTGCTGTCGTCTGCGTTTGTGATGCTGAACGAGCCTCTGGCCCGGCATTATGGAATTCCGGGTGTGACGGGCCGAAGTTTTCGGCGTGTGGAGTTACCCGCTGAGGCTCACCGGGGCGGGTTGCTGAGCCAGGCCAGTATCCTGCTGAGCAACTCGACAGGTGCCGATTCGCATGTGGTGCGTCGAGCCGTCTGGATTCGGGATCGTCTGTTGAATGATCCGCCGTCACCACCGCCACCGGACACACCACCGCTGGATCCTGCAAATCCGGACTTTGCGCGTTTGTCGGTGCGTGAGCAGCTGGAGATTTTCATCGGCAGCGTGAGGCGTGTGCCAGTTGTCATCGCGGGATTGATCCGTGGGGCATTGCTCTGGAGAATTATGATGCGGTGGGTCACTGGAGAAGTGAGATTCGGCGTAAAGTGGGTGGGGCCTTCACGACGATTCCGGTGAAAGCTGCGGACACGCTGCCGGGCGATCATCCGATCGACGGGGCAGAATCATTGAAGGCGTGGCTGGTGACGAATCGAAGCGTTGAGTTTGCGCGGTCCCTTGTGGTCCGTTTGGCCACGTATGCCGTGGGACGCAGGCTGGAGCTGACGGACCAGGCGGAGATTGACCGGTTGACGCAGGAGTTTGTGGCGGATGGATATCGGATCCGCGGGTTGCTGCGTCGGCTGGTGACCAGTGAGTTGTTTCTGACGAAATAGTGGTGGACGGACTTGTCCTGTGAATGCAGGAGTGATCGGCAGTGATTTTTTGTGAAAGCAGCACAGTATGAGAGCGCTGGAACGACGTCGATTTCTGCAGGGGACGGGAGTTTCGCTGGGGCTGCCGTGGCTGGAATGCATGGGCGCGGGGCCGGGCCCATCGACTCAGGCGAAGCGTCTGTGTGCGATGTACTTCGGGTTTGGAGTCGGGTTGCCTGCAGCGGACAGTCCGGAGGGAATGTGGCACTGGTTTCCGCGTGGTGAGGGGCGGGACTTTGTGTTTACGGAAGTGTTAAAGCCGCTGGAGCCGCATCGGGAGAACGTGACTGTCCTTGGTGGGCTGTCGCATCCCAACGGACGACGGATGGGTGGCCACGATACGGCAGACACCTTTCTGACGGCTTCGTATCTGAACAACCGACTGCTGCAGAATACGGTGTCGATTGATCAGGTGGCTGCGCGGGCGTTTCAGGATACCACGCGATTTTCATCAGTGGTGCTGTCGACGGATGGTGGGGTCGGAGAACCGACGCGGTCCAGCACCCTGTCGTACGATGACAAAGGGCGTCCGGTTCCGGCGCTGCATCAGCCGCAGCAGATCTTTGATCGCTTTTTTGGTGCCGGGGACGCGGATCTGGTGGCCAGCCAGCGACGCATGAAAAGCACCTCCGGCATGCTGGATCGGGTCCTGGAAGATTCTCGCAGTCTGCGGGGGCGACTGGGGGCGGAAGACCGTGAGAAGCTGGACGAGTATCTGGAATCTGTGCGGCAGATCGAAGAGCGAGTGCAGCGGTCACAGCGGTGGATTGATATTCCGCGACCGGAATTGACGGATGAGGATCGCAGGCTGTTGAAGCTGGATGCTGATGATGAGGCGCCGAAAGAGTTCATTCGGACCATGTATGATCTGATCTATCTGGCCTTCCGGACGGATTCCACACGGGTGGCCACGTATCAGATCACGAATATGGCGGATTGTTCGTCGAAAGCCGCGCGGTTTCCGCAGCTGGTGGGCTTCAAGAACACGCTGCATTCACTGGCTCATGACTGGAACAAGCCGGGTGGTGCTGAGGAGCTGGGACGCTGGGATCAGTTCATGGCCCAGCAGCTGGCCTATTTCCTCGATCGCCTCGCCGGGGCTCAGGAAGGTCAGGGATCTGTGCTGGACAACACGATTGTGTTGTATGGCAGCAGCAACAGCAATACTCATGAGAATCAGAACTATCCGCTGGTGCTGGCGGGGGGCCGTGGGCTTGGTTTCCAGCATGGCCGATTTCTGAAATTCCCGGAGCATGTGCCGTTGTCGAATTTGTTTGTCACGATGCTGAACCGTGTGGGAGTTCCGACAGAGTCGTTTGTGGACAGCACGGGCGAGTTGAGCGAGGTGACTGTCTGATCGGGGATCTTTTTGCGGGAGGGCGTTTTTGCGGGAGGGCGAAGTTCCACCTGAGCCGCAAACC
>JALQWE010000435.1 GCA_023258825.1 Planctomycetaceae bacterium
GGACCGCCGGCGACTTGTCTTTGTTCTTCCGCTTTGGAAACAGCGTCCACCAGCGTCTTGCCACATCCTGATCAGACCAGAGATTGGCGAGATCCGGGCGTGTTCGCACAACGACATGCAGGTGGTTGCTCATCACGGCATAACTGAGAATGTCGATGGCAAATACACCTGCCAGAAACTCCAGTCGGCGGCGGATCCATTCTTTGCGGTGGGAGTAGTCTTTTTTGCTGTCTGAATCACGCCCGCAGAGGTGCGTGCGGCGTACGCAGCGATTGACGACGTGAAATACCTGTATTTCGCCGGTTGCAAGAATGTCTGAGCGATTGACGCGTGGCATTTGGTGCTCCAAAAACGGACTGAAAATGTGAGGATAGCAGGGGATTGGAGAGATGTCAAGGTGCATGGCACCGACGGGGAATTGGTTTCTTTCCCTGCGGCTTCTGATCGGGTAGACTCACGACGTGCGGCGTTTCAGGGTGATGAGATTGTGTCTGTTGGTCGAGGTAGCGATGATTGCTCCGAGTGGTCGAGAGGGGGATGCCTGCCTTTCAGCGATTGAGGCTGAGGTGGGTGGTGGGCGACCGGAGTGGGTTGCGTTGGTGAGGTACGGTCGTGTGCCACAGGTGGCGCGATTTGGCGGTCGAGCAGAGGCGCCGGAGCGTGGGGCTGAAGTTGTGGTCGCTACGGAGCGGGGCGAGGAGTTGGGGGTGGTGCTGCATGTGGCGTTGAAGCCGGCTGCAGTGGCGACTGGAGACGCTGAGGGTTCGGAGTTGACCGGGGAGGTTGTGCGACTGGCGTCAGCGGAGGATGTGGCTGCGAATTCGAATTCGCAGCGGCTGCTGGATGCTGAGTTTGGGACGTGGCTGTCGCGGGCGGCGACCTGGAATCTGCAGTTGGAGATTATTGACCTTGAGAAGACGCTGGATGGTCGGTTGGTGCTGTACGTGTTAAATGATCGCGGCCCGGAGACGACTCGGCTGGCCCTGCTGGCAGCGGCGGCGGGTTGTGGTGTGGTGCATGTGCAACCGGTGTCGGCGGAGGGGATTCTGCAGCAGAAATCCGGTGGCGGTTGCGGCGACTGTGGATGTTCGACTCATTAAAGCCCCTGAAGTCGGCGGGGCGTTGTTCAGCGAGTTGGCATGTTGATCGCTCAGGTTGCGAATGAGGGGAGAGCGGGTATGTGGGCTGTCGAACAAATGGCTATGCTGAGGTGCGTGACGTTTTCCGGATGTCGGTCGTGGCTTTCGGCGGTAGTGCTCGTGCTTCTGGCGGGGTGCGGGGGCCAGGCGGATTCGGCTGCAACAGTAACTGGCAAAGGCGACTCCTCCGGGGCTTCCACCGAGAAGCTTCGAATTGCTCTGGTCATGAAGTCGCTGGCGAATGAGTTTTTTTCAACGATGGCCCGTGGTGCAGAGGACTATGCGGCTGCCAGCAATGGTGAGTTTGAGTTGTTGGTCAATGGTATTCAGGATGAGACGGACTTGTCGGGGCAGGTGAGTCTGGTTGAGCAGATGATCGCGCAGCAGGTTTCCGCCATCGTGATTGCCCCGGCGGACTCGCAGGCATTGGTACCGGTTCTTCAGCGTGCTGTCGAAGCTGGGATTGTAGTGATTAACATTGACAATCGGCTGGACGCGGGGGTTTTGCAGTCTGCGGGGCTGACGATTCCATTTGTGGGTCCGGACAATCGCGCGGGGGCTCGCAAAGTCGGGGACTACCTCGCGTTGAAGTTGACGAAGGGAGCGGAGGTGGCGGTCCTTGAGGGGATTGAAACTTCGTTCAACGGTCAGCAGAGAAAGCTGGGATTTGAAGCGGCAATGGAGGCTGCCGGGCTGCGCATCGTGGCGACTCAATCTGCTCAGTGGGAGATGTCGCAGGCAAATCAGGCGACGGCAGCGATCCTCACGGCGCATCCCGATGTCAAAGGGATTCTCGCGTGCAATGACAGTATGGCACTGGGGGCTCTTGCTGCGGTGCGAGCCGCTGGCAGGACGGACGTGATGATTGTGGGGTTTGACAACATTACGGCTGTGCAGCAGGCGATTCGCGAGAATCAGGTACTGGCGACGGCGGATCAGCATGGCGACCAGTTAGCGGTGTATGGGATTGAGTATGCGTTGCAGGCGTTGCGAGGGGGCGAGGGTGTTGTCGAGGATCGTGAAACGGCCGTCGATCTGATTACGGCCGCAGAATTATCCGCCGCGGATAAGCCGGAAAAGCCATAGTCTTGCAGGGGAGTCGGGGGACCTGTTAGTCTTCGCAGTTGGCGCAAGCGGGGAGAGATCGGGGTTCATGGTTGTTTTGTAAGCATTCCCGTGGGTTCCTTGTTCGTGTCGAGTGCATGGAGGATGGGATGAAACCTGGGGAACACGGGTGGGAAGTGGGTGCCCGATGACAAATCCACATGGCCGGCGGATTCAGGCGCGTCGCGCAACGGCGATTCTGGCGTGGGGAGCGTTGGTACTATTAGCGCTCCTGCTGCGATATGCGCGGGTGGAGGGGCTGATTCGTAGTCAGGCCTGGGAACCTGCAGCGATGATTTTGTCTGCTTTTATTGGTTTTCTGTCGTTGTTCTGCTGGTTGTTGTTTTCACCGCAGCGGGGCACGATTCAGGAAGAGTCTCCGGCTGTTTTTTTTGCCGGAATCCTGACCTTGATTCCTCCGGGATTTATCGCCTGGTATCTGATGCCACCGGCGTCACCGCTGCGAGCCTGGGTGGCTCTGGGTGTGGTGATCTTTGGAGTTCTGGCGATTCTCAGTCCGATCCCGGAAGCGCTCTTTCGTATTCCGCGAGATCGCCGTTCGTATCTTCGTCCTGTGACGGACGCGACCTTGTCCTTGCTGGATGTCGACGCGCCGCAGGCTCGATTTGACGACCTCGTTCCCCGGACGCAATTTCGACTGACCGGTCAGGCGCCGGAAGAGGAACGCAGTCCGGTGCGGGACGATGCGCGGGATCCGTGGCAGGATCCATTTCGCGGGACGGGGCGGCAGTTGAGTCGGGTGTTGCCTGCAGAGTCTCGGGGGCGAAAATCGGCCACTGAGGAAACGCGAGCGGGGCATGACGCGGTTCCGATCTCAAGGCGGGTGGCGGAACAATTTCCACTGGGGTCTGAATCAGATCACGAGTCCGGAAAATCGGATGTGCGGCTGGATGCGGTTGGCAGCCGGAGCGTTGTACGGTCGATAGCCGAGCCTGCAGTGGCCGAGGGTGACTACCAGACTCAGCGGGTTCCCGGGACGGTGCTTCCGCGGGCTATAGAGAATGAGCTGCAGGCGGAGACAGGAAGCGAGAGCAGACTGGAGCGACGTCCGTTGCGGGACCCGGAAAGCACGTCTTCACCTGCCCAGCGGGGGAATGGTGAGCCAGGGGTGACCGGCAGGAATGTCGAGCCAACTCGGGTTCAGGGAAGTGTTCCGGAAAGCCGTGTCGGACTTCCAGGTGGGCCGGCCAGCGGCACGGCGGTCACGGCAGCGAAGGCAGCGACGGGGGCCATCACGGCGGCCGCCGGGATTGGGTTTGGTATGGCATCCGCGGGAGCGGCCCGTGCCGCTTCGCTGGTGAAGTCCGTCGTTCGGCGTGCTGAGGTTGCGGCTCCAGCAACGCCGGTCCCGGCAATGCCAGCCAGGGCGACTGCGTCTCCGGCCACTGGGCCATCTATTTCTCGTCCGGAGACAGTCACGCAGAACTCTGTGCCGGCGATAGAGTCGGAGAGCCTGCGAGCCGAGTCGGCGGCGGTCTCACCGACGTTGCGTGAACTGGACCGCATGCTGCGTGATGAGTTTCAGGAAGTCAGCGACGAGTCAGAATTGGCTGTGGGGAGCGGAAATGTCAAAGGGGAAGCGGTTGACGACCACGACAGTGAGTCGGGATCAGGCGCTTCGGAGACAATTCGGCTGGAGCGGACCACGGACGAATTCGGCGGCGAGATGATTGA
>JALQWE010000436.1 GCA_023258825.1 Planctomycetaceae bacterium
CTGCCTCTACCACTGGATCGACTACCCCACACTCGACCACGCCACCGCCATCGTGCGCATGCGCGTGCCGGAGGCCGATGAGCGTCTCGTGTCACAAATCGCGGCTGCCGTCTCTCGGGCGACTCGTGCCGCGGCATGCTGTTCGGGCGGTAACTTCTGCAGCTCGCGTTCAAAGGTTTCTTTGACGATGCCATCCAGTTCTTCAGTGCGACGGCGGGCCACATCGGCCAGTTCCTGATCGACCGCGGCTGCGGTGGTTCGGGTTTCGGCAGACCACAGTGACACCAGCCGTGCCGCCGGGTTTCGCCATTCTCCGGGATTCCATGCCGGTTCAAAGATTGCTCGCAGCCTGTAGTAGTCAGCCTGTGTGACCGGGTCATAGCGATGTTCGTGACACTGCGCACATCCAACGGTCAAGCCGAGCAGGGATGTTGAGACCACTTTCAGAGACTCGGCAATCACATCGTTGCGGGCCACAGCCTGATCCACAGAACCGTCCGCGGTGCCGTCCGGGACCATTCGCAGGAAACCGGTGGCAATCAGCTGGTCCGCCTGCTCGACTGTCAGCGAGTTCTGGTTTTGTGGCAGCAGCTCATCCCCGGCCAACTGTTCAATGACGAACTGATTCCACGGCTTATCAGCATTGAGTGAGCGAATGACATAGTCCCGGTATTTCCAGGCCCAGGCACGCTCGGCATCCTTTTCTGTGTACCCTTCACTGTCGGCATACCCGGCGACATCCAGCCAGTGCCGCGCCCAGCGTTCGCCATAGGCTGGAGAATTCAGCAGGTCGTTGACGACAGTGTTCCACGCTTCCGGGGATGAATCCGCCAGAAACCGATCGATGGCGTCCGGTGTGGGGGGCAGGCCGACAAGATCCATCCAGACGCGACGGATCAGGACTTCACGTTCGGCCGGACCGCTGAAATTCCGGCCCGCGGCTTCAAGTTTCTGCAGCAGGAAAGCGTCAATCGGGGAACGTACTAATTCCTGATGCATCACTTCCGGCACCGCAGGACGTCCGATAGGCTGGAAGGCCCAGTGCTGCAGATCCTCTTCGGAAAACAGACTGCCAGGTTCCACGCGTTCGGGTTCCGGTAGGCGTACCCTTGCCCCCGCATCAATCCATCGCGCAAGGAGCTCGCGTTCTTCTGCCGAAAGTTTCTTTTCCCCGGGCGGGATGTCGCCGGCAGCGACTTTCTGATACAGCAGGCTGGCGGTATGGTCGCCGGGAATCACAGCCGGTCCGGAGTCGCCCCCTTTCAGCATCAGGCGGACGAGACGCGCGTCCAGCCCGCCGCTGAGTTCCGGTTCCTCGCCGTGACAGTGCCAGCAGTGTGCCTTCAGGATGCGGCGAACCTGAGTTTCAAAGTGCGCGGCGGCGTCTTCTGCGGCGAGGGGTGATGCTGATGGCGTCATGCATGCCAGCAGAGCAAATACCAGCAGGCGAAGAGACAATCTGACCGAACGCGGAGGGTGGCCTGGAGGGATTGGTTGTTCCCGCTGGCACGTGGCAGCGGGCGGATTTGAAAATCGCTGGACCTTCACCGGACATGAATCCATGACGGTTCTCGATGGCGGGGGGATGAATCAGGAAGGAAGGTACGGCCTGGTTGTTGGCGGGAAATGGTGCCCGGGGAGGGCACTGCGCGCCTGACGCATGGCCGTAAATACGAGGGTCACTGGAGTTGAATGCGGGCCCCGGTGTTTTGACGCCGGAGAACCCGTCGTTTATGGTAGCGTGATGGATGCTGGGGAGGAAACTGTTGCCAGGAAAAAGTCGAGGTCGCGCCGGGAATTTTACCTGCAGCGAAATTCGACCTCCGGAAGCCGTTGGCGGTCGGGATTCTGGATTTCCGACAGCAATAACATACGGAAATGCGGATTTCCCTTGAGCAATCGCGCCGGATACTCCAACATGTCGTCTGGTGGGTGTCGTAAATTCCAGATTTGATGAGGGTTGTGCGAACCCGCCGACAGGAACGGCCGCGCTGGCGACGAAAAGATGCATCAGCAGGGTGGAATGGCCGCCAACTTGCCCCGCGTTTTGCGTCGTCGCCTGATGTGGCCAGATGGTACACCTCGGAAGTGAGTTTTTCAGATGACAGATGTCCTCCCAGTTGGATCATCAGGATCCCGGCGACAATTGCTGAGCACGGCAGGTTGTGGTTTTGGTGCGCTCGCCTTGCAGGCCATGCTGAACTCACCGGTCGCTGGTGCGACGGAGTCTGTGACTGGGATGAACGACGGGCGACCGATGGTGACTCCGCGGGCTAAGCGGATCATTTTCGTATTTATGCAGGGGGGGCCAAGCCATGTGGATTCCTTCGACTACAAGCCCGAATTGATTTCTCGCCATGGCCAGTCCATCGACTTTACCGGAGTGCGTTTCGGCGACTTTGGCAAAGTAACGCGTCAGAAACTGATGAAACCCCTGTGGCGATTTCGCCAGGGCGGAGAGAGTGGTCGTTATGTCTCGGATCTGTTCCCCGAGATTCGCAAACAAGTGGACGACCTGTGCTTCCTGCATGGCCTGCATACGGAAGGCGTGGCGCACGGTCCCGCAACGTTGTTTCTGCACACTGGTGCAACGGTGCAGGTGCGTCCTTCACTGGGCTCATGGATTCTTTACGGTCTTGGGTCGGAAAACGGCAACCTTCCGGGCTTCGTGTCCCTGCAGCCTTCGGACGCCAATGGTGGTCCACGAAATTACGGCAATGCTTTCCTGCCGGCCGTCTACCAGGGAACCTCGATCGGTCGATCGTTTCAGCCGGCCAGCCAGATGACGATCGAGCACCTGAAGAATTCGACTCTGCCGCACGACGAGCTGCAGCGTCGCTTTGAGCTGACCCGTCAGTTGAATCAGTTGCAGTCCACCGCGGCTCCTCAGAATCAGAATGACGCAGACGCTGTGATTCGCAACTACGAACTTGCCTGGAAAATGCAGGCTGAGGCGCCGGAAATTCTGGATTTGTCGGGCGAGTCGCAGTCGACTGCGGCGATGTACGGAATTGGTGAGAAGGAAACGGACGAATTCGGCCGCCAGTGTCTGCTGGCCAGACGCCTGTCCGAATCCGGAGTTCGTTTCGTGCAGGTGAACTATTCAGATCAGTCCACCAACCCACGGTGGGACCAGCACTCGAACATGCCGCAGCACGCGATTCACGCCAAAGCCACCGACAAACCCGTGGCGGGTTTGCTGCAGGACCTGAAGCAGCGTGGTCTGCTGGAAGACACCATCGTTTGGTGGGGAGGAGAATTCGGCAGAACTCCATTTTCACAGGGGGCAGATGGGCGAGACCACAATCCGCGTGGCTTCACGGTCTTTCTCGCCGGCGGCGGTCTTCGAGCGGGCACCGCGTTTGGCAGCACCGACGAAATTGGTCACCTGGCAGTCGATGGCAAGATTCACATGCACGATCTGCACGCCACGCTGCTGCACCTGCTGGGGCTGGATCACGAGCAGCTGACCTACGAATACGCAGGTCGTCGATTCCGACCGACCGATGTGTACGGACGTGTCATTCACGAGTTGTTTGCCTGATCCCGCGGTCCGTTGGCGGCCAATATAGATTGCGCGAGGCAGCACGAGGGTCCTGCCAGGTTGCTGGTGTTCGCCGGGAGCCTCATTGGATCGCGTCGTAAGAGTTCCTGGCTCCGGGACCGGGGGGGATGGCTTCCGGTCCAGCCGGCAACCCCTGAAAAACGCGTTGTTCGGCCGCGCGGCGACTGGCTGAACGCGGGCGATCGTAACCGCGGGGGTTTGATTCCGTGGAGGGACCAATGTCAGGGTCTGCAAACGGATACTGCTGCTCGTAAGCCGCTTTTTCCTGATCCGGCAGCCACGGCCGACTCTGCGGCAGACGTGTTGTTGCCGAGTTGAAACACCCGCAGGTGAACACAACGAGACCCAGTGCAAAGTAAGTCACCCACCGC
>JALQWE010000437.1 GCA_023258825.1 Planctomycetaceae bacterium
ACTCTGAAGACGGAGCACATCCGCACCGGCCTCGCCGACCACCCGACTCTCAGTTTCTACCGTCAGGGCGAGTTCGTTGACTTGTGCCGCGGGCCGCATATTCCACATGCAGGGCGGATCAAAGCCTTCAAGCTCACCAGTGTTGCCGGGTCGCACTGGAAAGGGGATGCGTCTGGTCGCAAACTGCAGCGTCTGTATGGCACAGCGTGGTTTGATCGCAAAGACCTCAAAGCGTACCTCGAACAACTGGAAGAGGCGCGAAAACGTGACCATCGTGTGCTTGGAAAGCGTCTGGGGTTGTTCACGATCACGACCGAAGTCGGGCAGGGGCTCTGCCTGTGGCTTCCAAAAGGCGCCACGATTCGAGCCACGCTGGAAGAATTCATCAAAGCTGAATTGCTGCGACGCGGTTATCAACCGGTGTATTCACCGCACATTGGCCGAGTGGAGATGTATGAGACCAGCGGGCATTTTCCGTATTATCGGGATTCACAATTCGCACCGATTTTCGGTCATTCCGCGGGCCAGCTGGTCGACTACTGGATTCGCTGTCTGGATCCGAAAGACACCGAGGTCTCAGCACCAACTCCCGATGTTGAACGAAAGCTGCTGGACGCCGCCAAAGTGCTGGGTTTTGACGACCGCGACTTTCCGCTGAACGGGACGGATGAGCAGAAACGTGAAGTGCTCCGTCGCTGGGAAAAACAGCAGGAACGTTTCCTGCTGAAGCCGATGAACTGCCCGCATCACGTGCAGATGTACAAAGCCATGCCTCGCAGTTACCGGGATTTGCCGGTGCGTCTGGCAGAATTCGGCACGGTGTACCGCCATGAACAGTCCGGTGAACTCAACGGAATGCTGCGTGTCCGTGGGCTGACCCAGGACGACGCGCATCTGTTCTGCACCCCGGAACAGGTCGAACTGGAGTTCAAGGAAACTCTGGGGCTGGTGAAATTTGTGCTGCAGGCCGTCGGGCTCAGTGACTACCGAGTGCAGCTGTCGACCCGCGACCCGAAATCCGACAAGTATGTCGGCAGCAACGAACTCTGGGAGAACGCCCAGAACACGCTTCGTAAGGTGCTGACCGAACAGGGGCTGAACTTTGTGGAATGTGAAGGTGAGGCGGCATTCTATGGCCCCAAGACCGACTTTATGGTCAAGGATTGTCTGGGTCGGGAATGGCAGCTGGGGACGGTTCAGCTGGACTACAACCTGCCGGAGCGATTCCAGTTGGAATACACCGGGCCGGACAACAAGCCACACCGTCCAGTCATGATTCACCGTGCACCGTTCGGTTCCATGGAACGCTTCTGTGGGATGCTGATCGAACACTTTGCTGGTGCCTTTCCGCTGTGGCTGGCTCCCGAGCAGATTCGCGTCCTGCCGCTCAGTGAAAAGTCGGACGACTACGCCAGTGAAGTGGTGGCCAAATTGCGGCTTGCCGGGTTCCGTGCTGCTGCGGACCTGCAGAGTGCTCGAGTGCAGGCCAAGATTCGTGAAGCTCAGGTGGACCTGATTCCTTACATGCTCGTGGTTGGTCCTCGTGAGGCCGAGACCAATTCGGTGGCGGTCCGCTGCCGTATTGACGGTGATCTGGGAGTCATGACACTGGAAGCGGCCATCGAAAAACTGTCGCGGGAACGCGACGAACGCACCATTCGACAGATCGCGACTCCCACCGCCTCGGCTGCCCTGACCCAGTCCGGTGGCGAGCAAAACGAATACTGAGGCAGTGTGTTTGCTGCACCGACTGAGTCCGTCCCGGCGATTTCTGTTGAACTCCATCTTCTTCCTGACCTCCCTGACCTTCAGTCATTTTTGTCATCCTGCCCGGAAAGGCGTCCCACAATGCTGCGTGTTCGTTCCCTTGCGATGCTGCTCATCGCTTCCTGTCTGACATTCAGTGCCCAGGCCGCCGACAAAGTGGCTCCGGTTCGCATGGGAGCCGGGATCATGACTTTCGACACCGTACCCGGCTGGGGGCTGGGGCCGGACGGTCGGTCAGTGCTCGGACCAACTCATGGTGGTGTGGTTGTTGACAAAGCCGGCAACATCTACACCAGCGCGAACATGGGGGTCTTTGTCTTCAATCCCGCCGGAGAAGTGCTGCGTCGATTTCTGGGCGATGAATACTCCAATATTCACGACATTGAAATTCGTGAAGAGGCTGACGGCGAGTATCTGTATGGCGCCCGTAATGCCAACAAGGAAGGCATCAAATTCCATGCAGAAACCGGGGCGATTGTGCTGAAGTTGCAGTATCCGGAAGAATCCGGACTGGGGCTGACCGATTTCAAACCGACGGCCATCACCGTAGCTCCGAATGGCGACATCTTTTTGTCTGACGGATACGCCAGCAACCATATCTTCAAGTACGATAAGAACGGCAAGTACATCAAGCACTTCGGTCAGAAGGGCAACGACCTCAAGCAGTTCAACACCGCTCACGGGATGACTCTGGACACACGCTACGAGCCCCCGCGGCTGCTCATCTGCGACCGTAATCACCAACCCAAAGGGCGACTGCTGCACTACGACCTTGAAGGCAACTACATCGACGAAGTGATCACCGGCCTTGGCATGCCCACGTCGGCTGCAGTTCAGGGGGACTATGTGGCTGTCCCCGACTTGCATGGGCGTCTGGTGATTCTGGACAAATCCAACACCATCATGGCAGTGCTCGGCCATAATGCCGACGAACAGAAGCGTGCCAACTTCAACGTGCCGCAGGAGCAGTGGGTTGAAGGCGTGTTCAGCGGCACGCACGGTTCCTACTGGGATAAGGACGGGAATCTCTACATTCAGGACTGGAACGTGTCCGGTCGACTGATGAAGCTGGTGCGGGTGCGTTAATCGGCGGCCGGCGGGCACATATCAGCGTGGTGGGGGACGTTACCTGCGTCTGAACCGTCTGCTGGTGGCGTGTGTCTGAGTATCGTCCGCTGATTTCCCGATAGAAAGCCTTCACAGCCAGCCGTTTCCGGCTGGCTGTGTTTCGGCAGACTTCGTGCCGGTATGACTTGAGATCGGTCTTCTCCGATAAGCGGTGTTGGCTGTGGGGCGACCTCGGACGTACCGCTGTCCAACGGCCCGACGCGATGGACTCGTTGTCAGGATCTGCTCAAATCAAGCGAGACCCACCGGCTTTCACTTGCCTGCCCTGAAGTGACCTGCCACGATAATCACTCAACGGAAACTGTCCCACTGGCTTTCCCGCCCGCCCACATTTCCTCCGGACCCACCCATGTCACTCCAGCCTTTGTTCCTGACGTTGTCCGTTCTGCTTCTGTGCACCAGCACCGTGCCGGCTGAGATTCGCGACCGCGCTGTGCTGAGGCTGACCTTTGACGAAACCTCCGGGTCCCCCGAAGATGTGGCAAAGGCGGGGAAAGTTCGGGATGCCGCATCGCTGAGTGCCGGTGCCGGAACAGTTCCCTCGGCGTTCGTGGCCAATTCGCCCGGGCGTTCAGTGCTGCTGGACCCGGCCGGTCGCCAGCAGGTAATTGTGGCCAGCAGCGAAGACATTAGTCGCCCCGATGCTGTGACAGTTTCTGGTTTTTTCGCCAGTCTGCACCCCATGACCGACACGACGTTTCGTGCCTTGTTCGGTAAACGCAGCGGCAATCCGGGCAATCCCACCAATTATGGCATCAACTATCAGCTGTCGTCTGACAACCTGCAGCTGTATGTTCATGATGGCACGGCCTACAGAGTGGTCAATTTCAGTGCCAACACGGCGCTCGGGTATCGCCGTCGAGTTCACCTTTCCGCCTGCTTTGACATGGTGGATGCACCGGGGGCTGACGCGGACACGGACGTGGATGATTTGCGCATTCGCCTGTTTGTGAACGGGCAGCCACTGAAGCCGACCAACACCTCTGGTGGCGTGATTGACGGAAATGCCGGACTGTTTCCGGATGTCTCGCTGGCAAAAT
>JALQWE010000438.1:0-264 GCA_023258825.1 Planctomycetaceae bacterium
ACACAGCCCTGACTTTTGACATGGATCTGCTGCGCCGATTGCCATGGTGATTGCGGCTTGCGAGTCGCGGAAATGTGCACAACTCCCTCAGTGGAGACGGGAGACAACTGCGGATCGCTTCCAGGATTGTCGCCGGTGGTCCCCGCCTTCCGCTCAACGTGTCGTACCGCCCCGGATTTTGATGGCTTTTGCTGCCGCTGTCGGGACAAGGTGCTTGCGGGATTCGGAACAGACTCGAACGAAACACCCGCAGGCCGGCTCTGT
>JALQWE010000438.1:274-3932 GCA_023258825.1 Planctomycetaceae bacterium
GCGATTCCGACCGTGATGCCTTCGGCGCGGGTTTCTCCCGGTCGTCTCCAGACATGGATGTCCGCCAGACGAAGCCGGTCTCGTCGGCTCGCAGTGTCGTGACGCTTATCGGGTCGAACGTGAAGAAATCGCGAGCGTCCCAGGCAATCAGACTGAACCAGCCCACCAGGGCCAGTATCAGCAAAGAGCTTCGCACCAAAACCATGTTCGTCTCGTCCCGGTTGTATTTCGAAAAACTGCGAGTTCCGCATTATGATTCCGAATTATGTTCCCCGGTCATTCCGGGGCTTGATTTCCGCACGCAATGGCTGAGCCACGAGGTATCGGCATCTCCATGCAGACTTATCTCCATGCGTGGTTGTCACCATGTCAGCATCAGATCCACAAACAGCGCATGCAGTGTCTCCGGTTTCTGTTGATCGTGCAGGGAAGTCACCGCACGTGGGTCGTCCTCAAAGACATCAATGAATCCCTGGCCCGGAATCAGCGAAGCCAGTCCTGTCGTCAGGATTACGTGGTCGTTCAGCAACGGCCGATACTCAAGGCCGACGCTCAGGTCGGTCCCGATGCGTCTGGCCACGCGTTGGCGTGAGGCCAGCATTTCGAGAGACTCTGTCTGATCAAACCAAAGCAGATTCACGTTTGTCACAGTGCGCAGTTTCGGCGTGAGTTCAAAATCCACTCCCCCATTCAACAGCCGCAACCCCGGATTGACAAAGTTGGCCTGTCCCTGAAACTTTCCCGGGCGCAGATTCGGCAGCAGGCTTTCCCGCTGAGTCAGGTTCACACCCAGAAGGCGAACCTGCTGACGCTGCCAGAAGCTGAATTGCCCTCCGGCAAAATTGGGATTGTCTGTGATCGCGTCAAACCCAGATGCTCGGCCGTCCTGAAGATCAGAATCTCCGGACGCGTAAAGCACGGATGTTCGAAATCGCATCCAGTCGCGGTCCAGCGAAAGCTCGAGCGCAGCCAGATTCGCGCGAATCTGCGATCGCTGCCCCTGCAGAGCATTGAACTCATCCGTCCCCTCGGCATGATAAAACGCGTGGCTGATATTCAGGACACCCAGGTGACCGTCCCCGGCAAATCCGAGATAGGCGGCACGCACATCGTGAGAATACGTAGGGCCAACCGGAGCCGGTCGTACCGGAAATCCGTTGTCGTCCTGCTGCAGATCTGCCTGGTCATCGTTGTAGTGCAGACTGAATTGCACCGTGTAACCCGGGGTCAGGAAATCCTGGATGTAGTAGTTGGCGATCAGCGTGTTCTGATGACGATCCCGAAACGTATTCAGAAAACTATTCGTGTCTTTCTCAGCCTGATCCAGCACGACCAGATTATACTGATGTCGATTGGCCTCAGCCGTGCCGAACAAACGCACGGCTCGATTGGTATCAGCGAAAATCAGCCCCCGAAAATCACTCACAAACCACTGTGATCCCGCTCGGACTGACATGAAGTCAAAGTCCGTGTTCAAGTCGGCCAATCGCCATTCGGCAAACCATTCATCAAAAGCAATATCGCCCTGCTGACGAACCTTGCCACTGGCCGGGTCCGCAGAAACTACTCCCAGCTCATTCGCCCCCAGGTAATTTCTGTTCAGCACCGGAGTGACACGGATCTGCCAGTCCACCGGCTGATAGGACGCGTCGCCCTGAAATACACTGACCTGCAGCCGCAGACTGTCCGCTAAAAACTGCTGGTGCGGATCGCCGATGCTGCGGATTGCCCCCGGAATCGCGGTGTCACTGCCATTCCAGGCACTGGCAGGAACTTCCCGTCGCTCGTACTGAAGGTGATTGGAGACCCGGAGATTCAGAAAGGTGTCCGCGCCGAAAATCGGGTAATCCCCTTTCAACACGTTCTGGAAATATGGATCCCAGGGCGTGCGGGATTCATAGGGCTGATCAGGATGACGCGTCCCTCGTGGATAGCGGCGGGCCATTGGAAATGGAGAACGCCACCGATCCGGCGCGGGAAATGCGCTAGCCCCGTTGACGGCATCCGTCCGATTTTCACGAGTCGACAATTCACGCGTCGGTTCGGCGTCCGGCAATCGTCGCAACACTCGGGGAAAGTCCGATTCTTCAGCCGCTCCGCCGTTGTTCACATCGTCCAGAACCGCACGCCCTGAGGTCCCGTTCCTCGCTGGTTCCTCTGACCACGTTGCACAGGGGCACAAAAGTGCCAAAGTGAACACGATGAGCCGGACGGCAAAGCGTCTACCGACTGAATCCCCGTGGGAATGCTGCCTGCCCGCATGCATGCGGCCCACCGTCCCCGTGTTGACGGGGGGGAAAGCGCAGCAAATCCGAGAGCTGACCCGCATACAACTTGTCCGAAAACGCACTCACTTATCTTTCCTGGAGCCCCTATGCCTCCAGAAATACAAAGTGATGCGCATTCGCCGCAAGCACGAAATCCACGCTCCTTGATCGTGTTCACGGGGATCGGGCGAAAAATGGCTGTGCTACGCCGTTGAATGTGATTGTGCCGTCGCTTTCGGCGGGAAATGCCAGTCGGCACGGAGGCAGCCACGATTCACGGTGCTGCTGAGCTCGCCTTCGGGGAAGACGCCGTCCCACAAGGTGTGTTGTCCGGTTCGGATGCTCGTTCGCCAACCTTGAGCGGCGGACCACTGCTGCCGAGTTCCAGGACGCGTGCGAATCGGGATGCCGTAGCGACCGTTCAAAAAGTAAGAACCCGTCAAAGACGGGCTCTCGGGGAGACTCCTCGCGCCAGCGCTGCATGCGCCGACCGCGAGTCGACAACGACGGTGGCTTATTTTGCCTTTGCGGCATCAGCCGCGGCTTTGGCGACTTTCTCCTGTTCGGCTGACAGCTCCGGGTTGGGCTGGGCATTCAGTTCCAGATCGCCGCGAATCCACTTGACGGCTTCGGTGATTGAGGTGAGATAGCGTTCATCGGTCCACGACGTTTCGTTGTGCCCGAGGTTGTTGAAGTACACGCGTCCTTCACCATAGTTCTTCACCCATGCCACTGGAACATGATAGGGCATGGAGGGTTTGCATTTCGACATATCAAGGCTCATCAGGACGCGAACCTTTTCCGGCTGCCAGTTCTTGTACTGATAAATCTCGTCACGAATTGTGAATTCGGGGCCGAAGGACTTCATCAGTGGATGAGCCGCATCGTGAACTTTAATGGTCACAGTGTCTCCTGCATTCCAGGGGTGACCGTTGAATGTGCCTCCAACCATGTCCCAGTAAGGCTGGTAGTCGCCGTAGGTATCCGCAGCAGAGTGAAAGCCGACGAACCCGTGGCCTTTGGCTGTCAGCCATTCCTTGAAGAAGTAGTCTCGGTCCGCTTCCGCGATCGGCAGGGCTCCAGTGGTGTAGAACATCACGATGTCGTAGTTCTTCAGGTTGTCTCGAGTGAAGTCGGAAGCGGCGTCCTGTGTGCAGTCAACCTGAAACAAGCCGGTTTTATCACCCAGTTGAATCATGGCCACCTCGGCCACGGCCAGTTTGTCCGCAGCGGGACGGCGCACACTGCCGTGCATAAAGCCTGCGCTCTGCGTCAGCATCAGCACGCGGGATTTTTTCTTCTCTTCAGCATTCAGCGCTGCCGACAGCAGACCGCTCACAAGCATGACAACACAGAGACTGCGCAAAAGTTTCATCAGGTTTCTCCTGCAA
>JALQWE010000439.1 GCA_023258825.1 Planctomycetaceae bacterium
ATGCAGATCGTTGACGTGGACTTTCTTTTCCACGGCTTTGTATCCGAAGGGGTCTGTGGCCCCATAGTGGAAGCCTCCACGTACACCCGCGCCGGCCATCCAGATGGTAAATCCATTGGGATTGTGGTCACGTCCACGTGCTCCCTGGGAATCCGAAGTCCGACCGAATTCGCCGCCCCAGATCACAAGCGTTGAATCGAGTAATCCGCGTGCTTCCAGATCCTGCAGCAACGCGGCGGCTGGCTGGTCTGTGTGCAGACCGCAGGACCGATGGTTGGTTTCCACATCCGAATGACAATCCCAGGGCACATCGTTCACACTGCCATCACCGCCCACGCCTTTGCCAGCAAAAATTTGTACGAACCGGACACCGCGTTCCACCAGGCGACGGGCCAGCAGGCACTGACGAGAAAACGTGGCACACTCCGGCTGATCCATCCCGTACAGTTTATGAATCGATTCCGGCTCCGAAGTCAGGTCAAGCGCCTCGGGGGCGGCCATCTGCATGCGATAAGCCAGTTCAAACGAATTAATCCGTGCCGCAAGATCTGCCTGGGTGGGGCGTGAATCCGCATGAGCCTGATTCAGATCCCGCAGCAAGTCCAGTTGCGCGCGTTGCTGGCGATCCGAATGACGGCCGTCACGCGCCAGGTTCTCAATCGATTCCTTTCGCCGCGCGTCCAGCGCCATCGCCTGGTAGGTCTTCGGCAGAAATCCAGCCGACCAGATCTGATCATCCCCGCGCGGCCGCGTGTCGTGCAGCACCACACAGGATGGCAGGTTCTGATTCTGTGAACCCAGCCCGTACGTCATCCATGCGCCTAATGATGGCAGACCTGGCCGATTTGTTCCGCACATCAGCTCAATCGAGGCGGGGGCATGATTGTTCTGCTTCAGGTACATCGAATGCAGAAAGCACATCTTGTCCACATGGCGGGACAAATGCGGAAACAGGTCGGAAACCCACGACCCGGATTCGCCGTGCTGAGCCCACTTGAAGGGGGATTTCAGACACTTGCCGCTGGTGGTGAAAAATCCAGTCTTCGGATCCGACCCGGCCAGCTCCTGCCCGTCCCGCGCCTGCAGTTCCGGCTTGTAATCCCACGTGTCGACCTGAGACGGCGCGCCCGTCATGAACAGCCAGATCACCGAACGCACGCGGCCGGGAAAATGAGGCGGTCGCAGTGCCAGGGGATCGGCCGGACCGCCAGCTGCGGCAGATTCGGAATGCAGCATGCTGGCCAGGGCCAGAGATCCAAAGCCCATTCCGGCATCCTGCAGAAAGCGTCTGCGGGCTGGAAGTGACAAGTCACCAGGTGTGTAGTAGCCAAACATGAAGAACTCCAGACCGTCGAAAAAAACTCAGATGAGCGGTTTCCCGTGAGTCATCGCAGGGGCCCGAGTGCTTCAATCAGGAAGTTTCCGGGTACGGCGATTTCCTGCACACAAGAACGTCAGGCGACACCATTTCATCAACACGAGTGCAATACCATCTTACACCAGCTGTTCGTGTCCTGCGCACAGTCACCATTCAGTCCACGTACACAAATTCATTCAGACACATCAGCACATGACAGAATTCTGTCAGAGCCAGCAGGTCTGCGTTTGGAGTGTCCGCGGGGACTGCCGCCTGCTGCTGTCGTACAAAATCCGCCATGCGGGTCAGTTCCACATCCGTCGGCGAACGTCCCAGTGCCCGCTGAAACGCTTCCTTAATCTGTGCCTCTATGGATTCCGGGATCGAACTGCGAATCGCCATGGCCAGCTTTTCGGCCTGCTGTCGCACCATCGCTGAATTCATCAGAGTCAACGCCTGAGTGGGGACCGTGGTGATGCTGCGGGTTCCGATACTCTGCGTCGGTTCCGGTGCATCGAACATGGTCATCACTGGCAACAGCTCACTTCGCTTCACGCGGAGATAAATACTTCGACGGGGTGTTTCATCCAACACACTCGGGCCATACATCGTGCGATCCAGACTGCCACCCAGCTGCAGAATCGCATCGCGAATGGTTTCCGCTTCCAGTCGGCGAGGCTGGTAGTGCCAGAGCCAGCGATTTTCCGGATCCGCCTGCAGACTGTCCTCCCGGATTTCGTGGGACTGCTGATACACCTGACTCAGCATAATGGCTCGATGCAGTGGCTTCAGCTGCCAACCGTTGCGAATCAGTTCGCCGGCCAGATATTCCAGCAGTTCCGGGTGCGTCGGTGGATCGCCCTGAGCACCGAAGTCGTTAGGTGTTCTGACAATACCCGCCCCGAAATGATGTTGCCACAAACGATTCACGATGACTCGGGCCAGCAGGGCCCCGCCACCATGCTGCACATCCGTCATCCAGCGTGCCAGGGCAACTCGAGGATGCTCGGCTGCCGGTGTGGTCTGCGGAGTTGCCGGGTTTGCATCGCGCCAGAGCACCTGCAGAAATCCGGGTTCGGCCTTCCCCGCTTTGTTGTCGACTTCGCCCCGGCGCAGAACAAACACATCCTGTCCGCCACCCACCGTGGTGTAGACCTCACGAAAATCGGGACGCGGCTGCTTCGCTGCATGCGCCCGCTCTGCCTGAACCAGAGCCGAGGTTTCCGGATCGAAAGGAGCGAACCAGCGCGGCAGTTGGTCCCAAACATGTTCCGGCAATGCGGCCGGATAGGTAGCGGCAAGCGTCCGCAGTTCTCCGGTCTGCTGCGGTGTCAGATCGCCGGCCCATGTGGCAGGATTAGGCTCGGTCGAAACCGAAACACGCAGTCGCCCCACGCCTCCATCGCGAAATCGCAGCTCCAGTTGCAGCTGCGTTCCACCGTCAAACCCCGGCAGTGGTGGATCCAGTTCAAAGACCGCCGCGTTATCTTTTTTGGCCGTTGCCCGGACGACCCAGGCCGTTCCGGGTTTTCCATCGGTCGCGTTCGACAGTGGTTGGTTTTCGTCCGCAAAAGCGGCAAACACAGGTTTCAGGACCACGGTCTGTGCAGCCTCGGTTGCCCCTGGTGCCAGCGACTTTGCCGTCAATGTGATTTCCGCCAACTGAAAACTGCCATCGTCGTTCAGCCCGGGACCTTTCTGAGGCAGGGCTTTGTGGCTGAGCAGATCCAGACGCAGCGACTGTACGTTTTTCTGGAAGGTCACAAAGTCCAGTGAGTAACGTTCTTCCGCAGACACATTCCGCTGCCGTCCACGCTGACGCACACTGGCACCGGGGACCAGCAGGCCATCATGCACGATCAACCCCTGCGGTTCCTGCCTCAGCCACGATCGTTCTGCGTCCATGGTGACCGGATCCAGAATCTGCCAGCGAGTTGGTTCCGGTTGGCTGGGCAACTGGTCCTTTTTCCACGCGGCAAACCGCTCCGGAAGTACCGTTGTGGCATGAGTCTTCAGGGCTGCCAACAGCGGGGCATGCTGTTCCTGATGCAACGCGAGGGCCTTGTCCGTCGCCGCAGGATCGTAATCCATGGTTCGCGGTCCCTGAACGGTGTTGGCCAGAGTTGCTGCGAAGGCGTAGTAGTCGGTCTGTGGCAGAGGATCGTACTTGTGGTCATGGCAACGCACGCACCCCAGTGTCAGTCCCAGCATCGATCCGCCAATAGTCATCAGCATGTCGTCCAGCTGATCGTAACGAATTCGTTCCACGGTCTTCGCCGTGATCTGCCCGGGATACGGTCCGGCTACAAGAAATCCTGTGGCGGCGGCACCGTCCAGAGTGTCCGGTTGCAGCAGATCGCCGGCCAGTTGCATCCGCACAAACTGATCGAATGGCAAGTCGGAATTGAGAGCCCTGATCACCCAGTCACGGTAGTGGTACGCGCCGGGACGAAATCCATCGAATTCGTATCCGCCGCTTTCAGCAAAGCGCGCGGTGTCCAGCCAGTGCCGCGCCCAGCGTTCACCATAGGCCGGACTGGCCAGCAGTGCATCCACCATTT
>JALQWE010000440.1 GCA_023258825.1 Planctomycetaceae bacterium
TCAAAAACAAGGGCGATCGCTCGATCTGGTACGACTGCCTCGCCTGGAAGAGCTGGAAAAACTTGCTGAGCAGGAGCGGCAGAAGCACCTGAAGGCCTCCGGGTCCATTCCCGTGGAATTGATGGACGAAGGCTTTGAGCTGTCGCCCACAGCGGACGTGAATGAAACCTCCGTCATGCCGGTGACTGCAGCTCAGCCCAAAGTGGCTAAGCCATTGGCAGCACCGGTTGTTGATGAAGATGATGACGATGATCCGCCTCCCAAACGCAAGCGGGCCGAAGAGAGTGCAGCGATCGACCTGACGCCGGCCGTGGACGTCACGTTTCAGCTGCTGATCTTCTTCATGGTCACGGCCTCATTCAGCATGCAGAAGGCCTTCGACGTACCGCCCGCGAAGAAAACGGACGGAGTCTCCACGTCGGTGGTGGTCGAGCAGGATCAGTCGTCCACCGCCCTCAAGGTTCAGGTGGATGCTGAGAACACCTTCTTCATTGAAGAAACCAAAAAGGCAACCGGCTATCGGGAACTTCTTGATCTGCTGAAGGCAGAGAAAAATGCCAGTGCTGATCTGACGGATGTCGAACTGGAACTCCATCCGGACTCGACCCATGAGGCACGGGTGATGGTGATTGATGCGGCAACTCAGGCCGGTTTCACCAGAGTCCGAAACAAGATTGCGGAGTGGTAAATCCGCAGCGCACCAGGATGCCTGGTGACTGTGTATCTGGAACAGGTAAGTTAAACACATCGGAAGCCCACGGGCTCCGGAATATGATATCTGACGGGACTGGAAAACACTGTGGCGGCTTCAAACATGGACAACCAGAAAAACGACCCGGAGGCCGCAAAGGACGCGGTTGCGGAAAAGGCAAAGCGGCAGTTGCAGCGTGGTCGGCTGACTACGTTTGCAGACAGGCTCAGCGGCGGCCCGCAGCGGCCCGGGCAGCAGAAAATCGGACGCTCCCCGGTCGTCCTGTTACTGACCGGTGTGACACTGCTCAGTTTTCTGCTGGCAGGCATCTTCTGGTACATCAATCAGTGGAACGCTGAAGAACGATTGCTCAAGGAAGCAACCTCCTTCCTTGATCAGCAGAAGTACATCGATGCCGAAGCCCGGTTCTCCCAGTTTCTGAAGGTCTACCCCAAAACGGCCTCATCCCCCGCAGCAAAACTTGGCCTGCATCGGACGCAGGTCGAAAAGTATATTCTGACCAATACGCCGGATGTGATCCGCGGGATGACAGAGCTGCGGACTCTGATCAGCGAATGCGGTGACCTGCCGGGCTATGCCGAACTCACAGATACCCTGCGGCGATATGCAGATCGACTGGCCTATGCAGGGGCGATCGTTGCCGAAACAATCCAGTCGGAAGAAGCCCTGACCGTCAGTCGTGAAGCCGTGGACCTGCTGCGACGATTTTCCGGTGAAGGTGGCATCCCACAGACGCGCGAACAGTTTCTGATCGAACGGCAGCGGATTGCCGAAGGTTCGATTGCTCGCAAGCTGACATTTCAATCAACCATCCAGACGATCACCAGCCAGCTGGCCGCAGGAAAGACACTGGAAGCGATTGAAACCCGACAGGCCCTGATTGACCGTTATCCATCGCTGAAGGACGACAAAGACGTCCGTAAGATGCTGACGGACATTCTGACCAGAGAAAAAGAACTGACTGTCCGGACGGATCTCGGTCGGGACGCGCTGCCTGCAGACCCGGCCGCTGAACCGCTGCCGTCCGTGTCGCTGGCCCTCCGCACTCAGGGGCCGTCCGATCTGGTCTCACAAAAACGTTTCCTCGTCACCATTGGCCTGGACACCTGCTACTCGGTCGACGCCGATACCGGTGACCCCCGCTGGAAACGCGTAATTGGGGCCGACGCACCGTTCGCTCCGGTGACCGTGTCCGGCACGACTCCGGGGATTCTGGTCTACAGTACCCTCACCAGCGAATTGCAGTTGCTGGCAGAAGAGACGGGCAGCATTCTCTGGAGACAGACCACGGGAGCACGGCCCAGTGCTGCACCTGTGGTCCAGGCCGGGACGATCTATCTCACCACGGATGCCGGGGAATTGCTGCAGATCGCTGCGGTCAACGGCAAGGCCCTGGCCAGCCTGAAGTTCCCGCAACCGATCAGTGGTCCGCCCGCATTGTCCGGCGATGGACAGAAACTGGTGCTGCCCGGCGATCAGACCCTCGTGTACACGATTTCTCTCAATCCTTTTGCCTGTCAGATGGTGTCCTGGATTCCGCATCGACCAGGCAGCATCCGCGTCCCACTGATTACGGCAGGGCGTTATTTCCTGATGTTTGACAACGAGACGGCTGAGAAAGCCCGCATTCAGACGCTGCAGGAAGAAACCAGCGGAGAGTTGTCGGTCGTGGCCACCAACACCGTCGACGGGCAGATTCAGGATCCGGCTCTGCTGCGAGGTTTCGACTTGTTCGTGCCCTCAACGCCGCAGCGAATCACCGCGTTTCGCGTGGGTGATGAGCCCGGGCAGCCGCCGCTGGCCTTTGTCGGTGCCAATCAATTGGAAGAGGCCGCTCAGACCCGCATGTTTCTGCTGGCCGGGCCCGGAGGTCAGGTCTGGCTGGCTGGGCGCGATCTGCGCAAATTCCGCACGCGAACCAACGGCGTGGAACTGGATCCGGCCGTCACAGCCCAGGGGATTCACACACAGCCGATTCAGCTGCTGGACGAATCCGTTTTTGTCACATCGCGTTCGGCTCAGTCCAGCTCCGCGTTCTTCACCAGAGCCGATCGGGATCAGATGCAGGGCATCTGGAGAACAGTTCTCAGTTCGCGCATCGTGGCGATGACAGGTTCGGCCGCTGGCGGTTCGGTCCTCGCAGTGACGGACTATGGTGAGGCCTATCGTATTCCGCTGGCTGATCTGCAGAAGCCCGGTTTCATTCTGGAAACAGTCAGCCGATTCCGACTGCCGGAAAAGCTGGGCTCGCCGGTGGACGGGCTGGTCCTGTCCGATGGTCGACCAGCCGCATGGGCAGGGGCGCCGAACCCTGCGATGTGGACCTTCACGACCACCGGGCAGTTGGAGCAGAAATGGGACTTGCCGGCCGTACCGGAACTCCCTCCGGTTGCTCTGGACAGCGGGGTGGTGTTTGCATCGGCCGGGCGGCTGCACATGACCGGGCTCGCAGGAGGCCGCACTGTGGAAGACTACCGCTCGTCTCAGACGCAGAATCAGCAGCAACCGTGGAAGTCGCTGATTGCCCTGTCCGGCACTCAGGTGCTGGGAATTTCCGCCGCGAATGAATTTGTCCGGGTGGAATACCGTGAGACGCCTCGACCGCAACTGGCCGAGATCAGCGTTACGAAGATTCCGTCACCGATTGAAGTGCCCCCCGCCGTGTCGGGGGGATTTCTGTTCGCCGCCACCGCGGAAGGCAAACTGATGATGATGCAGGCCTCCACCCTGGAAGTCCTCGCAGAAAAGGATCTCGGTGGTGTTCCCAGTGCACAGCCAAAGGTGACCGATCAGTTTGTTATCGTGGAAGTGGCCAATCAGGAAGCGAAAATCTTCCGAATTGCCCCGGACCTGCCTGCGACAGGATCACTGCCTCTGGAAGGCTGGGGCCTGCGAGGAAACCCTCTGGCAGTCAGCGATGGCCTGCTGGTGGCCCGCGGAGACGGTTTGCTGACGAAACTGGACACCAATGGAGTTCCGGGCGAGATTTCGATGAAGCTGGGCCAGCAGATTCAGTCTGGTTTTGTTCGGTTTGGTGAGCAGATCATGATCACCGGGCTTGATGGCAGCTTGTATTCCATTAATCCGGCACTCCGGAAATAGATTCAGGGAGTGATCCATGACTGACAAACACAAGCAAACCTCAGCCCGTGGCATGCTTTGCACGGCGGCAGGTGTTGTTCGGCAACTGCC
>JALQWE010000043.1 GCA_023258825.1 Planctomycetaceae bacterium
GTCCCCGACATGCAACACCCGGCGTGATGAAAAATCCACCGACTTCCTCCTGGAACCAAAGCCCATAGAGCCCTGGGTTGCGGGTTCAGGGGAAGTCCGTGGAGCCATCACACGCGGAACCACAAGCCGTGCCCGTTTTCCTCTCGTGCCAGGCGCAGAGTTGCTGGTGCTTGAGTTCGCAACTCCCGGCCGCAAGCTGAACTGGCCAACTCCCATAAGCGTGGAGTGCATCGATGCCGGGGCGAGCGGAACAGGTTTTCGGTTTTCGGGGGTCGGTTTTCGGGGGTCGGGGTTCGGGGTTCGGGGTTCGAGCACGAGCACGAGCACGAGCACGAGCACGAGCACGAAAAGAGCACGAAAAGAGCACGAAAAGAGCACGAAAAGAGCACGAAAAGAGCAGAGGCGACGCCGAGCGGACTGTCAAGTTCCGCCACGCGCAATTTCCCCCTTCGCCCCCGTGGGGGAGAAGGGTCGGGGATGAGGGGGCCAGAAAAGCAGCAGATGCCCCACATCCTCATGTCGTCGTCAAGCGGAGGATAAACGCGATGCGGAACTATGGCTTGTCCAGCAAGGCACGGTCCTGACTCTCAGCCTTGCTAAGACCATACAGGGTCTTCGTCAGCAACTCAGAATACCGCAACTCCTGCGGATTCAATCTCAGACCGGCCGCCAGCATTTTTGCACAACGTTTCAACCACTCGGAACTGGATACGAATTTTCGCTCTGCCAGCAGCGATTCTCCACCCGCAAAAAGGCATGACGCAGCCTCCAGCCGCAACTCAATATCCCCCGGCGACTCCAACAGCAGCGACTCATAAATCTCCATGGCCTCCTGAAGGCTGTTGAGTGCGGTGGTGGATTGTCCCCCGGATTTCAGCTGGGTTTGTCCCAGTCGGTACCAGCATCGAGCCAGCCGACGGTGAAACTGAGGATCGTTAGGAACGTGCTCCAGCAATTTCAGGTAACCAGTTCGCCCCGCTTCCAGCTCCCGCGCTGCCTCACGCGCATCACCAATGGCAAAGCGAATCTCGCCAATTTTCAATCGCGAGTCGGCCTGTTGCTCCGCAAAATACAGGGGGGCCGGATTCCATGGATCACCCTGGGCACAAACTTCCAGCGTCTCCTGATAAGCCGCAATGGCCAGTGGGTAGCGTTGCAATCGGCCTGCCACGTCGCCCAGTTGTTGCAGCAATCGAACGCCCGCTGCAACGTCTGACATGGATCGTGGTCCTCGCAGCCAGAATAGACGCCATTCCTCCTGAAGACTCATCAGCATGAACAAGGCCTGCTCCGGCTGCTGCCGACGTTCCGCCACATCCGCAAGTTCCTGAGCAACGGCCATCCGAATTCGCAGCTTCGAACCAGACTCCGACTCCGTCGGAACGGTCCCCTGAATCAGATCCCCGCCGCGCTGCAGCAGCTCCAGCGCCTCCTCCGCACGGCCCGCTTCCGCCAGAAGTTGCCCTGCGAGCAGACACGCTTGAGCCACCGCAGCATCCACGTCGGCGGATGTCGGAGAAACCACACGCATCAGCCCTCCCAGTTCTGTCGCACGACACGCGATCGACACCGCTGATGAACGGCGGTTCGTCCCGGCAAACGCCGCAGCGCGCCCGTACGTACTGGCAAACAGGATGGGCAACACTGCCGGAGACAGCGTTGGTCGACGACTTCCCTGCAGAAGCTGCTCAGCGGCCAGCAGATACTCACCAGCCGCCTCCTCACAGTAGCCCCATTCCAGCAGGTTGTCGGCAAGCCTCTGACTCCGCCACGCCTCATTCAGACCGGACTCCGCAATCGCAGGATTCCGCTGGATATCGTCCGACAAGCTGACAGACTCCTGAAACCACAAACGACTTTCCTTTCGGGCACCCTGGCAATAGCGAACCACCGCCAGACTTCGCAATGTCTCCGCCAGGTGAGGTCGTGTGGCGGCGGTGACTCTGGCATCTGACAGCAGGCTCCGTAAGTCTCCCAAGGCCTGTTGCAGCGTGGTGGCCGCCCCCTGCAGATCTCCACCCAACATCATCAGCATTCCCAGAGCGGAACGGGCTTCGGCTCGCAGTAAACTCTGCGAGACGCTGGTCCCGCTGAGCGACGCAAGGGGCCCCCAGAACTTCCTCAGCTGCTCCAGAACTTTCCCATCGATGCTGCGTTTTCCTCCAAAGTCTCCACGCCGCACGGAGCGCGCGGTCAGCAATGCCGATCGTGCTGCGTCAACGTCAGCAGCCAGGGGCAGTGCATCCGGCACAGTCTGAGCCTCCTCGCTCGAAGGTCCCGGCAAGTCTGCCGGTTCACCGATCGACCACGGGCGACCTGACAACATCCAGCCCCCCCAGATCAGCAGGGAACAGACAGCAAACGCCAGCACGCGGAACAAATCAGGTCGAGAGCGAATTTCAGCATGCTGTACGGAGGCAACCGTCACCTGCGGCAGGTACTCCGCCAGGGCATCGGCTAGTTGCTTTGCTGACCGATAACGCAAATCCGGATTGGAGTGCGTGGCGAGGTTGATAATTGCCTGCAGCGTTTCAGGAAATACTCCAGACTCCGCGACACGTGTCGAACGCGTCTCCGCCGTGAGTTCACCAGCACCGGAATCACCGCCGGATCCAGCTCTGGACATACCCTGTGAACCGGTCAACGTCTGCAGCAGCAGTTCTCGCAGCAGCACACCAAGTGCATAAACATCACTGCATTCGCTGATTCGTCCGCGATCTCCCCCCCACAGCTCCGGAGCGGTGTAAGCCGGTGTACCCGTCATCGCGCGGAGCTTTTCACTTCCGGCGTCGTCTGAGATCTCTGCAGAGATTGCCCTGGCGATTCCAAAGTCAATCACCTTGGGAATTGCAGTTCCATCGATCAGTGTGACCAGCACATTTCCCGGCTTGATGTCCCGATGAATAATCCCGCGTCCATGGGCATGCTCGATCGCGCGACACACGGAAATCATTAATCGGAGACAATCACCAGCTGTCAGTTGGTTCGCCGCTGCAAACTCGGTGATCGGTAGGCCATTCACAAACTCCATGACGAAGAATGGGGATCCACGTTTCAGGAGCCCTGCATCCAGAATCGTCGCGATATTGGGATGTTGCAGACGTGCCAGCAACTGGCGTTCGGATTCGAACCGACTGATGGCCGTCTGCGAATTCAGTCCGGATTTAACCAGCTTGATGGCGACAAGTCGTTCCAGCGGCTTTGTTTGCCGGGCCAGCCAGACCGAGCCCATGCCGCCTTCACCAATCGGACCAAGCGGAATGAAGCTGCGGCCCTCGACATCTTCCAGCCCATCCAGTTCCGGGAACAGAATTTCCATCGCATCCCGACCGAAGATGGCCGGGGACTCCAGAAAATCGCCCATCGCCTCCATGGCGGCCAGCAGTCCTTCCACCTCACGCTGCAGATCTTCGTTCTGGCCGGACAACTGCTTCAGGGCTCTGGTCCGATCGTCCCGATTCGAGATTTCGGTCAGCTGCATCAGGATTTTTGCCGCCTGATTCATCAATCTGTGCTTTGCAAAGCGGGTGACTCAGGGGGTATGGAATTGATCCGTTCGTCCTGTCCCGAGAACTCCTGGCGTTCCAGCATTTCATAAATCTGAAACAAACGGGCCCGACCCCAGGTCCAGAGTCCTCTGACGGTCGGCTCTTTAATCTCCAGCAGCGATGCAACTTCTTCGTGCGACAAACCCGCGAAGTATTTCAGATCGATCACTCGGGCCCCATTGGCCGACTCCTGCCTCAGCACCTCCAGCGCTTTGTGCAGTCTGAGATAACAGATCTCATCCCGATAGATTTTGGACTGCACCTGCAGCGCCCGCTCGATGGGCCGGCGATTGAAGTCTCCACCATGCTTCCGGGCGGACTTACGACGAGTGCGATCCACCAGCAGATGCCGCATCGTCTCTGCCGCGGCGGCATAAAAATGCTTTTCACTTTTCCAGTGCTGCGACTGATCAGCCACACCAAGCTTAATCCAGGCCTCATGCACAAGTTCGGTGGGATCAAGGGTCAGGTGGATCCCGCTGGAGAGTAATGTGCGTCGTGCCAACTTTCGCAACTTCTCGTAGAGCGCGGCGAAGTGCTGCCCACCGCCCTCCGGTTGACCGCCTGATGCAATTCCGGAATCGGGCTCAATGGCTCCTTCGCATAATGTATCGGCCATGCTTCCTCGCCGCCCCACAGATGAACCCTGACGTCAATGGCCCGTGATCACGCGTTCCAATCGTCACCCTTTCGCTGATAAGGTCAGGTAATCTCGCAACGACACCCCACGAATTCAAGGGAAATTCCCCCGGTTCAAGCGAAAGGCGACGAGTCGTGCCCTTGCGAGGAACCGGGACTTGCCATTTACGAAAATTTATTTGTTTTTCACAAATTACAGCCACCCAAAAACCGCATTTTACGTTTGACACCCATTCATGTTTCCTCAGGTAAAGCATGATAATTCAACCGGTGGCCATGCCCCGACGGCTTTTCCCTTCGAAATTATGGCCCCGATTCATGCCAGTAATGGGTTCCACGGTCAACCCGAGACGGCTGACGAGACTCACGCGGCCAGGCAATTGAAGTCACCCCCGAATCCACCCAGAACCGGGAAGTCAACGGCTGCGCTCTCCAACAGTCTCAAATGGCCACGGGGGCGACACCGGAAGCCTTGTACGGGATCGTGCATGCGACTGGCTTGCGAGGCATTTCCGCAACACATCCCGCGATTCGCCATCACTGATACAGGCTGACAGTCGGTCTGCCTGAGAGATGGGAATTCCCCGCTGCCCGACATTCTTCAGCACCAGAACGGTCAGTTTTCCGGTAGGTTGTGGTGTTGAGTTCCGGGGCACATTCCCTACCCCGCCGAAGTGACTCACCTGTGTTCACGCAACGACTAACGCACGTGTCACGCTGACCTCAGTAGCTCTCTCTTATGACGACACATCGAAAAAAGAAATCCGAAACGAGAGATTCTGCGTCGCAGCAGAAGCCCCGAACGCTGCCAACTTTGCCGCATGACGTTTCACCCGCCCACCTGGAGCAGGGCGAGGCCCTTGAACGAGTTCTCCGTGAAAGGGCTGCGTTACCGCCTGCCGTGGACTTAATACCCGGACTGACCGAAAACAAGCGTCCATCGTCACCCGAACAATGGCCAACCGATTCGCGAAACCAAACTGAAAACGTCACCGCAAATGAGCCGAAGGCCGGGGCACCGCTCCACAGCCAGGTGCCATTACAGGCTTTTCAAACAGATTTCTTCTGTGATTCGCGCACGCAGATTGCCGCAGCAGCGGTTTCAGAACAAATCCAGACCTGCGGCATCGATTCAGGTATCGGACCTTCCTCCTTTGGTCTGGTCGCGCAAACGCGATTTCGTGAGGATTCAAGGGCACAGCGATCGCACACCGAAAGCTCGGAATTGCTGCATGGACTGGATTCGCGTCTTGAGGCAATGCGGACGATCCTGCTGAAGGAGCTTCAGTCTTCCTTCGCAGATCTGCAGTCCCTTCAGAAAACCGCCTGGGCGGAACAGAAGGGAATTCTGCAGGGCCTGTCCCGTGAATTCATGTCTCTCCCTGACAATTCACCGGCAGTAACTTCGCCAGACTTAACCCGGGCAGATCGCGAGACCTCGGACTCCAGACCCGAAGAGCGGCACTCAGCGTCAACCGGAGCGGGGGCGTTCGCGAATCGGATATCGGCCGTCGAAGTCAGTCCTGTTCAGCAAACCCAGCTGTCACCGTACCAACAACTGCCGGGTTCAGTCTTGCCTGAACGACGCCCTCAGTCGCAGGATCGTCATGACACCAACTACGAATCCGGCCGATCCAGCGCACCACGCACGTGGGAAGACATTCGTCGGGAGCTGCTTTCCGAATGCGAGGCGCGTGAAGAACATCAGCACGATGAGAACAGCCACACGGCGTTTCTAAATCACGAATCTATCTCTTCCCATAGCAAGACGACGTCGTTTGAACTTCCGCGTAATTCCACAGAACCTCTTGAGAAACCCGTTCTGCCGGCCGCGATGCCCGATGAGGAATTCCTGAACAGCATTCCGGAGGCTGTTGACCCCGAAGCACTGAGTGACGGTCCGCTTCGCGAAGCGTTCCTTGAGCGGGAGACGTTTCTGTCCCTGCTGATCAATCGATTTCGCAGCCGCCAGGAATCCCGCGCCACCCTGCTCACCGCCGAACAACTCAGAGGTCTTCTGGTGGACTGTCCGGTGGATATGGCGAGGCTGGTGCAGCAGTCTCTTCGTGGACTCGACGAACTCACGCGACTGGGTGAACTGGAACTGGCGTTTGAACGTGCCCGGCTTGCACGCCTCAGAAGCCAACTGCAGCAATCCCGCCAGCAGATCGAAGTCCGTGCTCGCCAACTGGGGCTGACTCTGAACGACGACGGCACACTGGGGCATGCCGGCCAGACAAACAGCAAATCATCCAACCGTCGCTGGCTGACAAAGCTGGGTTTCGGCCACGATCGCCGCTGAATCCCACGCCATCCGCCCCATCCGTCTTGTCAGTCCCTTCCTTCCCATCAGCCCCCTCCATCAGCCCCGTACGATTTGTGCCTCTCAGTCGAAGTCAACACTGTTCCTGCTGTAGAATCCGCCACCTGAGCGTTCACCGCATCTCGATCCGGAGGTTTCCAGCGATGTTCTCCGCATTCCGCCCGCTTCCTGTCCTGCTTTCGTGCGGCCTTGTTGTGGCCGGTCTGTGTCAGATACCGCGAGTGTCGGCCGAGGATCCGGCTGATCTGATTCGCCCCCTGCTGGCTGAGTATCCCGGAGAGATTGCCGTCGCAGTCCGGCACATGGAAAGCGGAGTGGAATTCTTTGAGCGGGCTGATGTGGTTCAGCCAACGGCCAGCCTGATCAAACTGGCCGTCATGGTAACAGCCTACCGACAGGCCGACAGCGGCCAGCTGCAACTGAACAATCTCCTCGAACTGAAAGACTCGGACAAAGTCCCCGGCTCAGGAATTCTGACCACTCATTTTTCGCCCGGTCTGAAACTGTCTGTCCGGGACTGCATTCGGCTGATGATCCGGGATTCCGACAATACGGCGACCAATCTCGTGGTGCAGCAGATTGGGCTGCCTTCCATAACGGACTGCATGTCCGGACTCGGATACCCCGAGACACGTTTGAATTCTCTGGTCTACCGCGGCGACACATCCATCGCACCGGATCGTAGTCGGGCGTTTGGACTGGGAAGCACCACAGCTCGAGAAACGCTGGAACTACTGGATTCCATCTATCATGGCACCGCGGCGTCGGAACAGTCCTGCCGAGCGATGCTCGAACATCTGCAGGCCTGCGAAGATCGATCCATGCTGGCCCGAGAGCTGCCTTCAGGCACGAAAATCGCCCACAAATCCGGCGCTGTCTCTGCGTCGCGCTGCGATGCCGGACTGATCTACGGACCCAAAGGACCATTCGCCATCTGTGTCCTCACCACAAACAATCGAGATCGCAGCTGGGAAGATACCAACGCAGCGCACGTGGTCATCGGGCGAATCGCAAAGGCTCTGTTTGATCATTTCAATCCGCCATGGACTTCAGCTCCCGAAACAGAAACCGTTCTGGAAACGGGAGCTTTTGGTCTGCGTGTCGAACTCCTGCAGCGCACCCTGAATGCACGCCTTGATCCCTCGCCGAATCTCGGCGTGGATGGTGATTTCGGACCAGCGACAGCGGCTGCTGTACGCAGCTTTCAGGAGCAGAAAGGTCTTCCGGTTGACGGACGCGTCACGCAGGACTTCTGGAACGCACTGGGCCCGGTCGTCGAAGAAACGCCGATCCCGACTCCGGAGCTGGTGAACGCGGAAGTCCTGCCAAAACGGGCTGAGGATGCGTTGTCCGGACCACCCGCTGTGACCAGTGAAGCATGGACCATCGTGGATGCTGATTCGGGAAAAGAACTTGCAGGGTTCCAGTCGACTCAACCACTGGACTTTGCCAGTACGACGAAAATGATGACCGCATGGCTGGTCGCCCGCCTGGCGGAAAAATCTCCTGCGGTACTTTCGGAAGTGCTGACCGTTTCGGATCGAGCGGATCAGACACGTGGTTCCACCGCGGATGTTCGTCGTGGTGAATCACTGACGATTGAAGAAGCACTTTACGGGCTGATGCTGCCTTCCGGGAACGACATGAGCGTGGCGATTGCGGAACACTTCGGTGATCGAATGCTGAAGGAACTGGACCTGACCGTTCCCACCAACACTCCGACGTCAGACGATCCCCTGCAGCAGTTTGTGGCTGCGATGAATGCAGAAGCAAAGCGGCTGGGAATGTCACAGACGTATTATGAAAACCCGCATGGTTTGACAGCACCGCGTCATCTGGCCACCGCCCTCGATCTGGCAGGACTCGCCCGCGCCTGTCGGAGCAGTGTACTGTTAAATCGTGTCGTTTCGACGCGTCAGCGCGGTGCGACGATAACAGGGCCGACAGGTTATCACCGTCATGTTCTCTGGAAGAATACGAATGAGTTGCTGGGGATTGAGGGCTATGAGGGAATAAAGACAGGCACGACAGACAAGGCTGGAGCCTGCCTGGTTTCGGTGGGTCAGCGCGAAGGACACCGGCTGATCGTGGTGGTGCTGGGCGCGGCGGCCTCTGAGGCCCGCTACACGGACAGCAGGAATCTCTACCGTTGGGCCTGGCAAACTCTCGTGCCCACAACAGCCGCGGGCACTCGCGAGTAGTCCACATCACGACAGGTACGCGCGTCACGCGCGCGATCTGTGTTGGGAAATGGTATGCAACGGTGTGGTCTGCGGCCCGGTGCTGAGCCTCCGTGGCAGCAGGCTGAGACCACCGGTCACTTCGACCTCCGGAAGAATTCAGTCCAGTTCCGCCTCGACGATCAGCCGCACCAGACCAATCACTCCGGTGAGATCCAGACGCCAATACGCGGAGGCTCGATGCTTCTCCACGGTTTTCACTGATATTCCGAGGGCCACGGCCGCTTCACGGCTATTGATACCATGCGCCGTCATGACCGCGATCTGAAGTTCTCGTGGCGTGAGTTGCTGCAGTTTCTCTCGCGCGTCGCAGCGTCGTTTCTTCCACTCGGAAAACGCCTGTCGCTCACTGCCAGTCCCGAGGTCTTCTTCAACTTCTGATTCCATTTCGATTGTCGTCATCATGAGGATCCCCGAACCCGGAAAAATCAGATTCCCTGAACAGGTTTAATGCCCCTGAACAAACGACCATTCTGCAGACATGAAAGCCTTTGTCTGGTTTTGATCGCTGCAGCGGAACCCGAACAAAAAATGTCGCTGCTGCTGAGTGACCACGAGGCACCACCTGGCAGAGCTTCTGCATCAGGAAGGCCCCATCGATCTCCGTAATCCGACAGAAAAAGCCCCTGAAGCCTTAAAAAACACGCAATTTTCGCTCACCAGGCGGACTGAACAGCGATGTTGCGGCAACTGTCATCTCTGATGGACCGACATCCCGAAAGGTCTGCGTGAAACCACCTGGAACCACGAACCCTCGGTCGTTGTCGGCGACAAGACGTTGATGTGGTGAGATTCCAACACACCTGCAGAATCCCGTCGACACGGTCAACCTCGACTCAATCCTGTTCGGCCTCGATAATCAGCCGCACCAGACCAATAACCCCATTGACCTGGAGTCGTCGATAAGCGGAAGCTCGATGTTTTTCGACAGTCTTCACGGAGATTCCCAGCGCCGCGGCCGCCTCACGGCTATTGATGCTTTTTGCTGTAATCACGGCAATTTCCCGCTCACGCGGTGTGAGCAGCGCCAGCTTGTCGCGGGCTGACTGGCGGCGTTCCCGCCACTGGGCGAATTCCCGCGATTCCCTGTCGGCCAGCTCCGCCTCACTCAGTTCTGCCTCGGCCATCATGGTCATTGGATCACCCATTGTCAGCAACTTTGAATCCTGGAATTAGCCGCTTGTCGAATCGAAATGATGAACTTCAGGCAGGATTGATACCGCACCATTGATGGGCTGAGCGATGATCAGCGACACCCGCATCACCCGGGGTTCGGAGTCATCGACTTTTTCAGATGGTCCATTTCCGTATCTTCATGATTGCAGATATCCGTCACCAGAGTTTCCACCTCGGCGACCGCAGCGTGCCACCCCGGAAATTCAAGAGATGCGGACTGCAGTCGTTTGATCATGATGTCCAGTCTCATCAGCAGATCCTGATGAGTCTTTTCGAGATCGTTGTTCAGGACAGCCTGCTGACCGGAATCCCGCTGTGCTGCATTGAAGGCTTCTTCGTCATGAAAATGCGGTACCAGGGCTGCTCGCAGATCACGTAGTCGTGTTGCCAGTTCGCCAAATCTGGGCATGCCCAGTTCACACAGCTCATAGATCCAGCGACGATGACCGCAGATGCCACTCATCAGTGAATTGTGATCCGTGAGCATTTTTTCGGCGGCATTTCGATGCTGCATGTAGTCCACGTCACAGCCCCCTGAAGAAAAAACATCTCAGCCTCGCAACGCGAACTGCGAAGGCTGAGCTGTCGAATGTCGTCGAACCAATGATCATTCTGACCCTGATTGATCGACGGCCCCGCAACACCCGGAAACCACATGATTCGAGGTATGAGATCTGCGGCTCGTCACCGCAGCTCGTCTCAAGTCGTCAGCTGGAAATATCAAGCGACTCGACTGGCCAGAGGTCCCGAATTCCGCCGGGGAGCGCATTCCGGATGTTGGTGGTCACACCTTCTCCCGTATGCTTCACAAGGACTCGAAACACCGCAGCGGAGATGGCTTCAGCATCCGCCACCGGATCATTGCTGAACGCATCATTGATCTGGCCAAGAAAATTCCAGCGGGAACGATCAGGAATCGGTGTCGCTGCTGGCCGCCATCCCTCAAACCAGACGCCCCGCAGTAAAAGCGGCAACTGAGCTGCCAGATGCGCATTTTCTTCAGCCGGCAGATGATCCCGCAGCGCATGAAACACGGTCCGCATGGCACGCCACGCCTTCTGTCGGTCCGTCCACTGCAGTTCCTCCATGATGTCATTCAGCCAGATATGGGCCGTCTGCAGCGTGCGATCAAACACTTCCAATCCAGAAGCATTCATAGGATTCTCTTTTCTGTAAATTGACACGAAACACCAGGACAAACACTACGGGCTGTCAACAGTTCCTCTATTTCCTGTGATTCACTGTGAAGGTGGCCACACGGCCGGAAAGCAGCCGCTGTCAATGGGCAGACAACTGCTCTTCATTCGTCAGTCCTTCCAGCCGATCCGCCATCTGACGATGCTTCAGCGCCTGTCGGTCGGCATTCAGACCGGTGCAGGTTCTGTCCAGCAGACGATGAATCAGCACGCTATCGGGACGGTGTTCAAGAGATGTCGAAAGATCCGCGAGTGCCAGGTTCCACTGCTGTCGAGCCACATGAATCTCGCCCCGTGTCGACAGCAGGTCTGGATTGTCCGGCAGCATTGCCAGAGCCTGATTGATCAGACTCAGAGCCTCCTCACCGGCCTGAGCATCGTTGCGGACCATGGCCAGCGCGAGATTGTTCAGAACTCGCGGATCAGCTCGATCCTCGCACGCCAGCGCCTGCCGAAGCACGGTCACCGCCCGATCATACTGCCCCTGCCGGATCGCATTGATACCGGTGAGCGACAGGATTTCGTGGGCGAACTTTCCACTGGCGAGCAGGGACTGCACGACAGCCTGTGCCTCGCCAGCATTCACTCCGGATTTCAGTGTCAGTGCCGTCAGATGGTCCAGAGCCTGATAGCGGGTGGAGTCGCAGGCCAGCGCCAGAAACAGCAGAAATACCGGCTGATCTGCCTGTTCCATATCAGCGCCCTCGACTGAATCAGTGGATGGCGTCGAGACCTTATCCGCAGGCGTTTCCCCGGACTGCAGCCGGGCTGACGCGGTTGCAAGGCAGGCGCGAGCACATAACGTGGCCAGCGACTCCGGGATTGCCGTGGGAGCATATCTCAGCCCGTGTTTTCGCAGCATCTGCAGGGCTTCTTCGGGACGTTCCAGCAGCAGCAGACATTCCGCGGTCAGCAGAATGTTCGATGTCGACGGTGGTGCACCCTCCAGCAGACTCAACAGACTTTCGCCCGACCTGGTCGCCGACGGCAAATCACCGGACTGCACCAGCAATCTGGTCTGCAGCAATCGCAACGCCGCTGTGGTGTGCTGCAACGGAGCCAGGCACTCGACGGCCTCCGGGTAGCGATCCGCGAGCCCCAGAAGTTGACTCAGTGAAACACGCACTGAGTCTGAATCGGGAGAGGTCTCCAGCGTTTCCGACAGAGTGCGAATTGCGGGACTGAACGTCTCGGGCGGCCAGTTCATACCGATCTGGTCGAGGTTTTCAGCCAACCGAATTGCCTCAGCATTCCCCGGATCAAGCCGCAACGCAGCCTTCAGCAGTGGCAAACAGGCGTCGTGATTCAGCGGTGACGCATCCATCAGGGCGAGTGCCTGAGCGACATTCCAGCGACTCAACGCTCGATCGATCACTGTGGAATCATCGGATTCCACAGGCTCATTCAGCACCTGCCCGGCCTCTGTCAGACGTTGATTCAGCACCAGCACCTCGGCCAGCGCCGCTCGCAATTGCGCATTCGCCGGGGTCACTGCCAGGCGATTTTCCAGAGTCGAAATCGCTTCCTTCCAGAGAACCTGATCGCGTATTTCTTCCACAGAATTTCTGCGAACACGGGACAGGGCAGCAGGATACAACCGAGGGTCCAGCCGCGCTGCGGAAAAGCGAGACCGTTCCGCCAGATATGATTCCCCGACACCGTCGTAAAAATCTGCCAGCAACACATGGGTTTCGGGGGCGGCAGGGGAGAGCACCAGAGCAGCTTGCAGATGCCGTTCCGTTTCGGCACGGGACTGCTCAGATTGCTCACTTTGATTGAGCAGATCTTTTGCCAGCCACACATGGGCATCTGCCAGGCCAGTGCCGCTTCCGTCGGCCGCCCGTTGAATCAGCGTTAGTCCACGATCACGGTCTCCCTGCTTGACCAGAAACACACCCAGCTCCATCCAGCGTTGAGCATTTCCGGGACTCAATCCTGCCAGCGATTCCAGACATCGGGTCTGCAGTGTCAGGTTGTCGGCTCGCTGCGCCTGCTCAAGCAATTGTTCATAGTGATGTTCAATGTGCTGCGTTTCGCGCAGTACGACGCTTGTCACCAGCAGTCCCGCGCACAGCGAAACACCCATCCACGGCAGGGCCCCGACCAGATGCCGGCGCGATCGGGAGGCCCTCCAGTGCTCCAGAAAATCGACCATGCTGGTCGTTGACAATGCAGAGAGCACCAGGGGCCTCAATGAGCGTCTGCGCGGCTTTCGAAAGGGCACGGGGACTTCCAACGAACGATCGCCGCGACACGCATCTGCCTGACGTTCTCCAGCCATATGTACGGACTCAGGCCACATGCGAACAACTCCACAACAGTCATGAACGAAAGAAAATCCGGATCACGAATACAGGCCCTCAGCATCAGGCCCAGAGCCCCTGAAGCCAAAGTACTCCGCAGCTCAGCACAATGATCAGCCCGCCCAACTCCGGGCTATTCACAGTACGCTGAAGCCAGCTTCGATTCCGGCTGGCAAGACGTTCCGGTGCATACCCCACCATTCGATTCCAGAAAAATGTCAGCAGGTTGAATTCGTCGGACCGTGATTCGGCAAACTGTGAAACGGGAATCGGATGCGTCAACCAGAACACGGCGTGACCAGCGCTCACCCATAGCAGCATGCCGGCCCCCTGCAACAGCACATCAAACACCATCTGCTGGATGTCCCGGTCTGCCAAACTTCCCGGATGCGTCAGCAGTGACACGCCCAGGATTCCTCTGGCAAGCATCAGCAGCCCCCAGACACTCAACGAGGCCAGCAGGAACAGACTGGCCGGTATCAACGCCATACGCCGTAATCCGATCACGAGCAGTGCCAGAGCGATCCAGGCAATTGGAGATCCCAGTCCGTCCGACAAATCGGCAAGGGAAAATCGCAACTCGCCCAGACAGAACTCCCTCTGATCGCGATAGTGCGGCAGGCTCAGCGCGTGAGCCACTCGACTTGTCAGCGGTTGTAGCCACCGCAGAGCGCCCTGCCGGATCGAAACGTCCACAGTTCCCGACAAACTGAGGGCCGGTATCAGCGGCAGCCATAGCAGAGTCAGTCGGCGATGCCTGTGCCGGTCGCGCGAGGCATGGAATATCGCCAGGCCCAGACAACACAGGCCGCTGGTGACCAGCCAGTACTGCTTCGACAGAATCCCGCCGAAGGTGAGCAACAGATCCAAAGCGACCAGCACACCACTGAAGGCGGTCCAGTCAAAAACACGTCCGTAATTCCCCTGTCGCGTTCGTCGCTGATTGAAACCCCAGCAGCAGGCAACTGCCACTGGCGCCACAATCAGCAGATCAGCCAGCGTCATTCGTGAGCTCAGATCTCGCGTCACAGCAACAGAATGGGCCAGCAGGGCCACAATCAGCACAGCGGTCGTTGGCAGTTGTCCCGACACGATTTTCCTGCGGATGTCTGATGAGCAAGGCACTGTCTGAGTTTCCTGAAGTTGATGAAGGAAGTCGCGGTGTCTGAATGGCGAAGTCACCTCGTCAGCACGT
>JALQWE010000441.1 GCA_023258825.1 Planctomycetaceae bacterium
CAGCAGGCGGGAATCCCGGTGCGTGTTTTCGGGGCGCGTGAGACGACACACGGGCGGATCAATGCTGACCTTGGCCACCCGGATGATCCGGCGACGATCGCGCTGTTTGAATTCCTGAAGGGGAAATAGCGTCGGCCTGATTCGGCGGGTCGGCCCCGGCGAAAAACGGGTGAAAAACTGAGAAAAAGCGGTCTGCCCTGAATCGCTCAAATTTACTATCCTCGCGCCTGGATGGCGGAAACGCGCCGGGCGCCAGGGGACCAAAGCCCTGTTGATTTGTCTTTGTTTTCATGAGAAACCACGATGGAACTGCGATTCTATAACACGCTGACGAACACCACTGAGGTCTTTCATCCGGTGCATGCGGACTGCGTACGAATGTACAGTTGCGGCCCAACGGTCTATGACTTTGCCCACATTGGAAATTTCCGGTCATTCCTGTTCGCTGATGTGATTCGTCGGACGCTGGAATTCTTCGGTCACCGTGTGCACCACGTCATGAACATCACGGACGTGGGCCACATGACGGATGATGCCAGTGCGGATGGTGGTGGCGAGGACAAGATGCAGGCCGCAGCGCGGCGCATGAAAGAGGACAAAAAGTCGGGGAAAGTGCCGGAAGGTGCCGTTCAGAATCCGGATGATCCCTACCAGATTGCTCGATATTACACCGACGCCTTTCTGGAGGATGCCCGGACTCTGGGGGTCAAGGTGGCCTCGGAGTACCCCGAGAACATCCTGCATGCCACTCAGAACATCGATGCGATGCTGGAAATGATCAGCCAGTTGATTGCCAACGGGCATGCCTATGTGGGGCCGGATGGGGTCGTGTATTACAGCGTGGAGAGCTTTCCGGCTTATGGCCGGCTCAGTGGCAACACGCTGGATCGGTTGATGACCGGAGCTGGCGGCCGCATCAGTGATGAGAACCAGGCCAACAAACGTCATCCGGCGGACTTCATGTTGTGGAAGGCTGATTCTTCGCACATCATGAAATGGGATTCCCCGTGGGGCGCGGGATATCCCGGCTGGCATATCGAATGTTCCTGCATGGCCCGCAAACGGCTGGGGAAAGATGTCATCGATATTCATACGGGGGGCGAAGACCTGATCTTCCCGCACCATGAGTGCGAGATCGCTCAGACCTGTGGAGCCACCGGGCAGGAAACCTTTGCCCGATTCTGGATGCATGCCCGCTTCCTGCTTGTGGAAGGGGAAAAGATGTCCAAGAGCAAGGGCAATTTCTACACGGTTCGGGATGTCCTGCAGGGACGCGTGAAGGATGACAAGGGACAGCCGACCGGGGTCTCTGTTCATCCCGCGGTTCTGCGTCTGGAACTGATCAAGTCCCATTACCGTGGCAACATGAACTTCACTCACAAAGGGCTGATTGATTCCGCGGGCGCGGTGAAGCGGCTGCATGACTTCCGGGCTCGCCTGGAAGCGGCTACCGGCGGCCAGGCCGAGGCCGTGGATCTCAACTATCCTATCCTGAAAGACTTTGCTGCGGCGCTGGCTGACGATCTGAACATTGCCGGTGCCCTTGGAGTGATTCTGCCGTGGGCTGCGTCGACACCGACTGATCCCGCAGCAGCTCTGGGGGCGCTCAACCGCATGAACGAGGTTCTTGCGATCGCTCCGCTGCAGTCGGCAGGGGCAGGTCAGGCCGGTGCGAACGATGAACAGGCCGAGGTTCAGGACCTGTGTCGCCAGCTGGATGACGCTCGCAAACGGAAGGATTTTGCCGCTGCGGACAGTCTGCGGGGACAAATTCAGAAACGCGGGTACGACGTGAAAACGTCACCTGCCGGCACGATCGCCGAGAAACGCCTTGCCTGATCACGCACACTCGCCGGTGCGTCGTTGTGGCGTTGGTTTACAACGACGTGCCGGGATCCTGCCGTGATTGCCAGTGATGGCTTTGTGCCGGCATGGAGAAACGGTGGTGCAGGAGAAGCGTTTGTTTAACGCAGAGACCGCAGAGGACACAGAGTTTCAGTGTGCGACGCAGAGAATTCATCAAGACTGGTGGCAGGTCTGGTGGTGAACGTGTTCTGATCGGTTGCGTGCTGGTGTTTTCCTGTTTCGCACATCCCATGTGCCACCAGAGAGCCGTCTGGATGCGGCTGTTTCCGGCCAGGAACAGAGTTGTGTCCCTGTCCATTCAAAGGTGCCCGCCGTTTTTCCCCGGGGTAGTTGCAGAGAGACCATCAGGCACGTGGGCGAACGCATTGCCGAACTGAGCGGCGATCTGCTGGAGAGTTCGGCGCATGAATTCACCGGTGCCTCCCTCGATGGTGAAACGTTAGCCATCTGCAAAACAGGATGGTTTTTGCTTGATTTCAGCGGGTGCTTGTCTGCGGAATTCATGAGGCAAAATCCAGGGTGATCGTTTCGGCGGAGCGAAACGCGACTATTCCAGGGATGAACACTGGTTCGATCTTGTGGGTGCACTCCCCTGCCCTGAAGTCCTTTGATCAGGTCGCGCTCGCGGATCGCCGACACCGATTGCTCCCACGGTTGTTGCCAGGCAGAAAACGAAGTACGCGGGGTGATTCTGATCACCGCGGGTCTAAAATCCAGCAGGAGATCACGTCGGTGATGATCTCGGAGTATGGGGCGAAACGAAGAGTCTGAGGGAGTCTCGACCGTGGGACAAATCCTGTTGTGGACGCTGATGCTGTCGTTGACATGGATGGTGTGCGTCTGGCTGTTCAGCCTGTGGGCCGGGCGTATTTGCGTCATTGACGCATTCTGGGGCCCGGGGTTCGGAGTGCTTGCGGGTGCAACCGTGCTGTTGCGCTCGGAGTTAGACCTGGTGTGGGCCCAGCAGCTGCTTGTGGCCCTGGTGCTGGTCTGGGGGCTGCGACTGGGAATTCATCTCGGTTTGCGGATTGCGGCGGATCCTCATGAGGATCGTCGTTATGCGGCGATGCGTGACAAGTATTCGCCCAATTTTCAGTGGAAGAGTCTGGGGATCGTGTTCCTGCTCCAGGGGGCGATTCTCTGGTTTGTTGCGCTTCCTGTAATCCACGGTTTGGCCGCCACGGCGGTTGTGGTGAACAGTTTTCTGCTGAGCGTGGGAGTTCTGTTCTGGGGTGTGGGGGTGTTTTTTGAAGCGGTCGGTGATTGGCAGTTGCAGAGATTCCGCAGGGATCCAGCGAACGCTGGGCGGGTACTGGACAGCGGGCTCTGGGCCTGGACTCGCCATCCCAACTACTTCGGCGACTTCTGTGTCTGGTGGGGGTTGTGGCTGGTCAGTGCCGCCTGTGGTGCACCACTGTGGACGATCGTCTCGCCCGCAGTCATGGCGTTTTTTCTGTTGCGGGTTTCAGGAGTGACATTGCTGGAGAAGGACATCGGGCAGCGTCGACCGGGCTATGCGGAGTATGTGCAGCGAACCAGTGCATTCTTTCCGGCACCGCCGCGCAGGGGTTCGTAGTTTTCAGCATTCGCCCCGGCTGAAAGCTGCGGGCGTTGAGGCTGTGAATTCGGGCTATGGAGCAGCACAGACCATCGTGGCGATCGCGTTTGGCCAGCGGCCGGGACTTGCTGGATGCGCGGATCCTGTTGCGGCACGGGTGAGTGTTCAGCGTGACGCCTGTTGGTGTCGCGGGGCTGTCTGAAACTGATCAGGTGTAAAGCCGTGGGAACTTGCGGGAGGCGCAAAAAAACAGGGGCAAGCAGATAAGACTGCTCGCCCCTGAAACTGATCAGCCCGGCATGGGGTCTGGTCGATTAGTAACGATCGCGGCCGCCGCCACCACCGCCACCGTAACCGCCGCGTCCGCCACTGCGTCCGCCGCCGCCACCACCACCGAATCCGCCACGTCCACCGCCACCACCGCCGCCGCCGCTACCGGCTTCGCGTGGACGCGCTTCGTTGACTACGATTGAACGAC
>JALQWE010000442.1 GCA_023258825.1 Planctomycetaceae bacterium
GTTGATTTTGATGGTGACGCGGTGCCGGATTTTCTGGGTGGCGCCGAGGATGGCCGCTTTTATTTTCTGAAGAACCCTCGTTCCGGGACTCCATAGCCGGGCTTGGGGCGTTCGGACACGTTTATGAGCACAGCCGACATTCAGCGATGGCCAGTCTTTGATGGCGGGAGCGACAGATGGCAACGATAGCGGTATTGGGAACGCTGGACACCAAGGGTGCGGAGCATGGATTTGTTGCCGGCGAAATTCGGCGACAGGGACATACTGTGATCCTGATCGATGTCGGGACAAGCGGACGGCCATCGATCGTTCCGGATATTTGTGCTGACGAGGTGGCGGCGATAGCGGGATTTGACATGCAGCCGCTGCGAGAACGCGGGGATCGTGGTGAGTGCGTGGCGGCGATGGCCGCTGTGGCTCCGGCAGTGCTGCTGAAGCTGTGTCGGGAGCAGAAGATTGACGGAGTAATTTCGCTGGGTGGCAGTAGCGGTACGGCGATAGCCTCGTCCGCCATGCGAGCACTTCCGACGGGTTTTCCCAAACTGATCGTCTCCACAATGGCCAGTGGCAACATTGCTCCGTACGTGGGAACGTCAGACATTTTGATGATGCCGGCGATTGTGGATGTTGCCGGTTTGAATCGTATTTCCCGGATGATCTTTGCCAGAGCGGCTGGTGCTATTTGCGGTATGGTGTCAGTTCGTCTGCACGAATCAGACTCGAGTCCTGTGATTGCGGCCAGCATGTTTGGGAATACGACGGAGTGTATCAATGCAGCGATTCCGTTGCTGGAGCAGGCTGGGTATGAGGTGCTGGTGTTTCATGCGAACGGCTCTGGTGGTCGAACGATGGAGTCACTCATTGAGAGTGGGTTGATTCAGGGCGTCCTTGACGTGACCACGACGGAGTTGGCTGACGAGCTGGTGGGTGGTGTACTGACAGCCGGACCGGACCGACTGACTGCGGCGGCGCGTTGTGGCGTTCCGGCGGTTGTGGCACCTGGGTGTCTGGACATGGTCAATTTTGGAGAACCACGTTCGATTCCCTCACGGTTTGCGGATCGTCGCTTCTACGCCCACAATCCACAGGTGACTCTGATGCGGACGAATGCTGAGGAATGTCGAACGCTGGGGGAGCAGGTGGCTGGGAAGGTGAATGCATCCATCGGGCCTGTTTCCGTGCTGATTCCACTTCGCGGAGTGAGCTTGATCAGTGCTGCCGGAGGTCCGTTTCACGATGCGGGTGCTGATGCCGCCCTGTTTAGTTCTCTCACCAGTTCACTGCGGCCGGGGATTCGTACGTTGGCTTTGGACCTCACGATCAATTCCCGGGAGTTTGCTGAAGCGTGTGTCAGAGAATTACTAGCCGGTATTGCCGCTGCCGGTCGTTCCATCACCGTTGAAGGTCAGCCGTAGGTCATCGGGCGTGACCAGCGGGGATTCGGGAGTGACATTGATGGCCAAATCGCTGAAGAGTCAAGCGTTGATTGCCAACGGTTTGCTGGTCATGGCAGGCAGCCTTCTGAGTGTTGTACCATGGAGCAGCAAGTTGGGTGGCGTCGTCCTGATCCTGATGGGACTCTCGCTGATTTTTTCCGGAGCCATGGATTTTTGTGGCTGGGTGCGAATCCTGGCGCTGCTTCCGGGAAACAGAGCGGACGAAGTTTCCAGCTGAACGACAGAAGCGGATGACATTGGTCAATCCGGATCAAGTTTTCTGTGCTGCATGTGCTGGAATTGTGTCCCGTCAGGTGTCTTCTGAGTTTCGAAAGGAATTGAACCGCAGATACTCCCAGTGCTGGTAGAGTTCGCTGGTGCGAACAAGTTGTTCGTGAGTTCCGTCAGCAGCGACGCGGCCCTCGTGAATCATAACGATGCGAGAGCAGCGTTTGACGGTTGACAGTCGCGTGGGTAGGAACAGGATGGTTTTATCCGCGCTGATGCGCTGGTAGGCGTCATCCAGCAGAGTTTTTGTTTCGCTGTCCAGCGGTGTGGAGGGTTCTTCGATGATCAGAATGGCTGGCCGTCGTACGGCAGCCCGGGCAAGGCTGAGGCGAAAGGTCTGTCCGGGATCCGGTTTCAGGCCCTGTTCACCCAGCTGCGTTTCGTAGCCCATGGGCAGTGTACGAATGAAGTGATCAGCATGGACACTTTTTGCCGCATCAATAGCCTGTTGCTTCGTAATGTCCGGCTGTCCGCAGGTGATGTTTTCAAGAACTGTCGCGTCGAAGACGGGGTCGCTGCCGCCGACAAAGATGGCTTCTGCCCGGAGGGACTCCAGCGTTCCTTCCCGAATGTCGACTCCATCGATCAGGATCTGTCCGGGATCCGGATCAATGAAACGTGGAATCATAACGGCGGCGGCATATGCAGCGGCCGGCTGAAGCGAAAGCAGGGCGATTGTTTCTCCAGCGGTGATTCGTAAATCCAGACTGTTGAGTAACAGAGTGTCTCCATCTGGCTGAAAGCAGACCTGGTTAAAGGTCAGAGTACGTGCCATAGGCGGAAGGAAACCGGCTGCGGATTTCTGGCTGACGGTGGGGACTCGTCGCAGATAGTCTGCGATGTCCTGAGCGAGTGCACTGCCGTGACGCCCGGCTTCCATACCGGTCTGAATCTGCTGAATCCTGTGGGCGAACAAACTCAGTGTTCCGGTAAGCACAATCGCCGAGAAGATCGGGAACCCCTGCAGTACCTGAAAGCCAAGAATGATTGCCGGGAGTCCCACAGTGATCAGGGTGATTGAATGATTGACGGCTGAGCGAACCTGAGATTGATTGTCTCGCTGGCGACATCGCAGATCGTGCGCATTGAGCTGGCTGAGGAATTGCTCCTGTTCACGGGCTTCCATTCCGAAATTGCTGACGATACGTGCCTTGAGCAGACTCGCTGATATTCGCTTCAGGCTACGCTGGATGGTTTCCGTCAGCAGCAGTCGGGATGTGTCGTGGTGGAGGGATTCCCGGTGCAGCACGAGGACTCCCAGAAGTACAGGGATCATCGTCTGCAGGGCAACGTGCCAGTCTACGAGGAGACTGAAGAGGACCAGCACGCCCAGTTCCGGAAGTCCGGGGATGTGCGAGTCGCTCCAGCGGACGGCCTGCTGTTCCAACTGTTCGGCAGTCTTCTGAAACAGGCGTTCAGCAGTCTCGGCTTCACGCCCGCTGAGGTCTGCGGGTTCGAGTCGAATGGCTTTACGATGAATATGCTGGCGAAGTCGAATGACGGCACCGCCGATGTGACGTCGGCAGAGTCGTCTGGAGGCGGCATTCAGTAGACCTCGCACAGTCCAGAATGTCGTCGCCAGCAGCAGAATCGTGATGAAGGCGACCCCACTGCGGGTGGATTCCAGCAGGCGGTTCACACTGCCCGGTACGTCATTAATCCACAGCGTGGCCAGCAGCTGCTGAATCGAAGTCTGCAGCGCTGGTGCTGCGCCATCGGTTTTGGCAGAGAGAATCAGGCTGACTGCGCAGGCGAGGCAGAGCACGGCTGGAATCGTCAGGAGAGCACTGGCGATCGCACACAATAGCGGCGGCAGCAGACTCAGGCTGAACAGTTGACGCAGCGAGATGATGCGTCCAAATTCGGGAGACGTCGCCAAGGTCAGATTCTCCGCCAGCCCCAGTCAGTGGAAGACATCCATTTGCAACCCGCGAAGAACCCTGCGGAGGGCAGAGCCTTTCCAGCGGTAGAGACGATTTCATGTTAAGGCACAAATTCCCCTGAAGACAGACGTTCGCGGAGAAATCTTCCAACAGAGCTGGAACTTCGTCAGTGGTGGATGTTCTCTGTTTTGCCCCGTGTATCCGGATTGCGCCGCTTTGCGGATTTGAGCGAGCAGATTATCTCGCTGGGGTATAGCGACTGGCTTCTGAGCACAGGGTCAACATACTGCGG
>JALQWE010000443.1 GCA_023258825.1 Planctomycetaceae bacterium
GTCGCGCGTCGAGGCCTTGGAAGCGATACGTCAGTCGCTCGTGTTCGATGCCCATCAGGTGCAGCAGAGTGGCGTGGAAGTCGCGGACCTGCACGGGGTTGGAGACCACGTTGTAGCCGAACGGGCAGGTCTCGCCGTAGACGGTGCCGCCGCGTACGCCGCCGCCTGCCATCCACATGGTGAAACAGCGAGGATGATGGTCGCGGCCATAGTTCCTCGGCGACAGCCCTCCCTGAGAATAAATCGTCCGGCCAAATTCTCCGCCCCAGATCACCAGTGTGCTGTCCAGCAGCCCCCGCTGTTTCAGGTCCGTGATCAATCCATAGGTCGGCTGATCGAGGTCCCGGCATTGATCCGGCAGTCGGCCCGCGGCATTGGCGTGAGTGTCCCAGTTGTTGTGATAAATCTGCACAAATCGCACGCCGCGTTCCACCATCCGTCGGGCCAGCAGCATCGTGTTGGCCAGAGTTCCGGGCTTGCGGGACTGTTCTCCGTACATTTCAAACGTGGATTCAGGTTCCGCTGCCAGATCAGTCAACTCCGGCACACTGGCCTGCATCCGAAACGCCAGTTCGTACTGGGCAATGCGGGTTCGAATTTCCGGATCCCCCAGTTGTTCGTAGTTCAACTGATTCAGCGCATTCAGGCCGTCCAGTGTCTCGCGGCGAATCTCACGCGGTACCCCCGGTGGGTCATTGATAAACAGAATCGGATCGCCTGAGGTGCGAAACGCCGTGGCCGAGTACTCACCCGGCAGGTAACCTGCTGACCAGAGCCGCGCAGAAATGGCCTGCACCTGTTCTGTGTTGGTGGGTCTGGCGACCATCACGACAAATGCCGGCAGATTTTGATTCAGCGATCCAAGGCCATACGAGGCCCATGCTCCCAGACACGGCCGACCGGTGACCTGATTGCCGGTCTGCATCAGACTGATAGCTGGTTCATGGTTGATGGCTTCCGTGTGCATGCTGCGGACAAAGCACATGTCGTCCACCACTTTTCGCGTCCACGGCAGCAGTTCCGTGACCCACATCCCGCACTGTCCCGACTGCTGGAACTGAAACATGCTGGGGGCAATCGGGAAGCGAGCCTGTCCGGACGTCATGGTGGTTAGCCGCTGGCCACCGCGTACGGTTTCCGGCAGATCCTTGTCGTACCAATCCTTCATCTGCGGCTTGTAGTCGTACAGGTCCATCTGCGGCGGCCCACCCACCATGTGCAGATAAATCACCTGCTTGACTTTCGCCGGAAGATCTGTGGGCAGAGCACCGCCGGTGGCGCTACCAGCCGGGCCATCCTGCCCGGCTATCCCAGTGGAGGGCAGCAGCGAGGCCAGGGCGGCCGTTCCCAGCAGACTGCTGCCGGTTCCGAAAAAGTGCCGACGTGTCAGGTTCAGCCGCAGATCGTTCAGGACTTTGTTCATGATGATTCTTTCCGTCGATGGATCCGGTGAAGACTGTCTGTGACCACAGCCACGACATCCCTGCAGAGCACCACTACTTGTTCAGCACTTCATCAAGATTCAGCAGTTGATTGCAGAGCATTGTCCATGCGGCCAGTTCTCCGACCGACAGTTCAGGATCCGGGGTGGATTCGCCCGTCTGAATCAACTGCCGGGCCTCAGCCTCATGACCTGCATACCATGCCCGCAACCGTGTCAGCGACTGCGTCACGAGCGACAACTCCTCCGAACGGAAGGGGCGGCAGAGCAGTCGTTCGGCCAGCCACTGCAGTCGGTCTTCGTCCGCCGTCAACTCCTGCTTCAGACTCTGCTCTGCCAGGACTCGCGCTGCCTCAACAAACTGCTCATCGTTCAGCGTGACGAGCGCCTGGAGCGGGGTGTTGGTCCGTTCTCGTCGCACCACGCACAATTCGCGATTGGGGGCGTTGAACAGGTCCAGAGAGGCCGGTGGGGCCATACGTTTGACGAAGGTGTACAGGCTGCGGCGATACAGATTTTCACCGGAATCCCGCTGGTAACTGCGGGTGTTGCTGACATTCATCGCAATGGCTTCCCAGACACCTTCAGGCTGATACGGTTTGACGCTGGGTCCGCCGAGTTTCTGCACGAGCAGTCCACTTGTCGCCAGTGCGTGGTCGCGGACCATTTCGGCATCCATCCGGAAACGCGGGCCTCGTGAAAGCAGCCGATTGCCGGGATCTCGCTCGCGTTTTTCCGGAGTGACAACGGCCGCCTGACGGTAGGCCGCTGAGGTGACCATTTGTCGAATGAGTCGTTTGACATCCCAGCCGTTTTCGCGGAAGTCCACAGCCAGCCAGTCGAGGAGTGGCTGGTTCACAGGAAGCTCACCCGTGACCCCGAAGTCGCCAGTCGTCTGGACCAAACCGGTCCCGAACACTTCCTGCCAGTACCGATTCACGGTGACGCGGGCTGTCAGAGGATGTTCGGGGCTGACCAGCCACTGAGCGAATCCCAGCCTGTTACGGGGCGCTTGAGCCGGGAATGCGGGCAGAACGGCCGGTGTTTCTGCCTGAACCTGTTCGCCACGTTTGTCGTATTCGCCACGAGTCAGCACCCAGGCCACGGCAGGTTCCGAACGCTCATGCATCACGTGAGCGATCGTGCTGCGGGCTTTGATTTCTGCCTGCTCACGCTGCAGCCGGTCCCGCTGCTCGACCAGGGACTGCCACGGCGCGTCGAATCGCTTCAGCCAGAATTCGTACAGGGACTGCACTTCCGCCTCTGTGCGATCGGTCGACGCTTTGGTCAGGATCGTTTCAAATCGAGTTCGATTGGCGAGGGCTTCCAGTTCCGCGGCCGACAGCGCCCGGCGGTGCATCAACAGACCCTGCATGGCCCCGGTGAACGGATCACTCACCGATCGCGATCCCAGGGTCCACGGAACGCTGGTTCGGATTGGCGCCTGCCCCAGACGATCGTTTTCAATATTTCGTTCCTGGAGTTTTCCGTTGAAGAAAATCTGGATGCCCGCTGCCGTGCGAGAACCATCGTAGGTCACGGCCACATGCACCCACTCATTCGCCGGAATCTGCTGGCGACTCACGGTTTTCAATGCCTGCTCCGGCCAGCTACTGACCAGATGCATGCCGATTCGCCGTTGCTGAATCCACAAGTCCCAACCCTGATACTTCGGCCCGGCATCCATTCGCGCACACAGGGATCCGGAACCATCACTGGCCGGGACCTTGACCCACAAAGCGCAGGAGAATGGCTGGTCGGCAGCGAAGTCCCCGACCTCCGGAACCTCGCACACCTTGCCCTGCACGTTCAGAAAGGCGGTTCCCTGTTCTTCCTGCCACTGCGAGGACTCGGGCAGATCCACGGTGCGGTCTGTGTCCTGACCGACTCGCAGGGTCAGCTGCCGTCCCGATGGCTTGCCGCTCGGCCACTGCAGTTCCAGGCCGTCTCGCGCGACTGGCTCGCCCAGGCTATCCTCCTTAGCTGATGCCAGCCACGTCTGGAATTCGGGGCCTGCTGCGGCCTGACGGGACTGGACCGCCTGATCGGCTGCGGCAATCAGGTTTGGAAGCTGCGAAAATCGCTCTCGATCCGCTGGCACCGGCACCACGACGACCGGTGGCGTATCCCGCACATTGCCGTCGCGCACAGCCTGCGTGGTGTTATTGAAGAAGGCCGATAACTGGTAGAACTCTTTCTGACTGAGCGGATCAAATTTGTGGTTGTGGCAGGTGGCACAGCCCGAAGTCAGCCCGAGCCAGACTGCAGAGACCGTTTCAGTGCGATCGCGCGCGTACAGCACGGCGTACTCTTCGTCGATGATGCCGCCTTCGTTGGTGGTCATATTGCAGCGGTTGAATCCCGATGCGATCTGCTGATCCAGCGTGGCGTTCGGCAATAGATCGCCTGCCAGGTTTTCCAGCGTAAACTGATCGAACGGCATGTTGCGATTGAAGGC
>JALQWE010000444.1 GCA_023258825.1 Planctomycetaceae bacterium
CGCCCTGGCGCAATTAAAAAATCACCGCGGTAAACTGCGGAATTGGAATGCCATCTAAGCCCCGTCGACAGATCGTAGACCGACCGTGTCGTTCACGTGACACGGGGACCAATATGCGAATGTTGAGAATGCATGGCATCTCAGACGACGAGCGTCCCGAGCGTTCGACGCTCTTCCAATGGACTGGCGAGCGTTTCTGCCAATTGACCGACCACCTCAGGGCCTGTGATTCCTTGCCACTGCTGCTCGCTCAGCCCATAGTTGACGGCAGCACTTGCCGGTCACTGGCACTCGCACTGAATCGCTCGTCCGTCCGATTCGCTCAAACGCCACGGATCAGACGTTGCTGCGTAGCGCCAGCGCAACAATTGGCCGCCTAAAAGATGCCCAGCATATCCCGGGCTTCGTCGGTCATGCGTTCAGGAGTCCACGGAGGCGAAAGCGTAATAGTAATGCACGCTTCATCAACGTCTTCCAGTCGTTCGAGCGCCATTTTGGCTTGCTGCACGATCTGTGGACCGGCCGGGCACGCCGGGCTGGTGAGCGTCATCTCAACGGACACCTTACGCTCTGTCTGGTTAATTGAGTAGACTAGTCCCAGGTCCACAATGTTGACCATCAATTCGGGGTCAATCACCTGCCTTAAGGCTTCAATCAATTCTGCATCCGTCGACATTGATCCACTCTCCGCTCACAAAGCTGCCCAAACGGCACCGTCACGAATTTCAACTTTGAACACGCGAATTGGTTCCGTGGCCGGCATGCACAACGCCTTACCGGTCCGCAGGTCAAAGCGGGCGGCATGTCTGGGGCAGGCAATGCTGCAGTCCGTCACTTCGCCCGTCGTGAGCGGTTGTCCGTCGTGGGTGCAGACATCTTCAATCACGTGCCATGTGTCCCCCAGGCGGATCACCAAAGCCGGAATATCGTCCACGAAGATACTTCTGCGTTCGCCGGACGCTAGCTCGTCCGTTCCAATCACTCGTTCCATAACTCCCCCGATTCCAGCCCGCCGTTACCTATCATCAGATTGCGGCAGGAAATTAACCATTTCCGTGAAGACCGTCAGGTAGAGATTGTTTCAAATCCCAGCTTCGCCTGAACTGTTCGGCTCAGAGTTTCCCTGACAACTTCAATCGGAATGCGATCGTACACGGTCTGGAAGAAGCCTTCGACAATCATGTGCATGGCTTCCCGACGAGTCATACCGCGACTCATGCAGTAGAAAATCTGTTCGCGGTCGACCTGCCCCGTGGTGGCTCCGTGCGTACATCGCACGTCGTCCGCTTCGATTTCCAGCCCCGGGATCGCGTCACAGCGAGCCGTCTCATTCAACATCAGGGCATCGCTTCGCTGGTACCCGTCTGTCTGCTGTGCCGCTTTATCGACCTTGATCATACCACGCCAGATTACACGGGAATCGTCCCGCAGAACTTCACGATACAGCAGGTCACTGCGTGTCCCCTGCTGGCGATGATGCTGCTGCGTATAGTAGCTGATCTTCTGGCGGTCACTGGCGAATGTGACCCCATTCACTTCGGCCGTCGAACCACGACCGTCGAGGTTAATGTCCTGGTGGATATGGGCCACACGGCTTCCCAGCCCCACAACCGTCCACTGAAGTGAGCCGTTGGCCTCGACAGACCCAGCCTGATGCGCGAGATGCCACGTTTTCTGGTTCCAGTTCTGCAGTTGCACGTATCGCAGGCACGCGTTGCGGCCCACGATCAATTCCACGCAACCCACATGCAACCCGGCCGAATCTGCAGTCACCGACGTGGTTTCTTCCAGCAGCGTTGCACGGGCCCCGTCTTCGAGAACGATCAATGTATGACTGAACTCGGCAATGCCATCCTGACGATGCGCGATCAGACTGTGCAGTGGCAGCGAAACCTCTACATTCCGAGGTACGTACAGCAGGGTTCCACCCGTCCAGAATGCTGCATGCCATGCCGCGAAACGGTCCGCCTGTACCTGCACCGCTTTCTTCATGAACCACGGTTCCAGCAGTTCCCGGTGCGATTCCAGCAGGCTCTTCAGATCCCCGAACAGAACCCCGGAGGCTGCGAGTTCCGGCGACAGTCGGGAGGCCGTCACATGACCATCCACATGCACTATGTTGCCACCGAATTCGGTCTTGTCGCTGAGTAACGCCGAGATGTCCTGGCTTGGCGCTGCTGCAGCGGATGGGCGAAATCGGGAGGCATTGAATGCCCGCAGATCAAGTCGCTTAAACTCTTCCGGGTCGAGTTCTGTCTGCAGCAGACTCTGATAAATCTCAAACGCCCCCCGACGGAAATCGGTCATCCATTGAGGCTCTTTGCGCGTTGCGAGAAAACTCTCGAACACCGCCGCGTCGAATCCTGCCCGCGAATTGTCCACCGTCACCGTCGCCATCGATCCCATCTCCAATGGAGCCACTCTGCTCCCTGTCAAATACAAAACCGGGGTGTTTGTGAACTGAGTTACACCCCAAGATCCGCGGTCCCTGACCCTGACGACGCAAAGGTGATCTGTTCATCACGAACGGGTGTGGCTGTTCAGGGAGAACTGCCTGCCCATGAAAACTCACACTTTGAATCGTCTCTCCACGGATCTACACCATTCTGCTTTGAGAGAGGGGCCGCCAAGTCACGGCGACCACCTGTGCCAGAAGTCAGAATGCTGACCGCGTGGGCCATGCGTCAGAGACTGTCTTAACCGACAGAACCTTCCATTTGCAGTTCAATCAGTCGATTGAGCTCCACGGCGTATTCCATGGGCAGCTCCTTCACCAGCGGCTCAATGAACCCGGTGACGATCATCGCAGAAGCTTCCGCCTCCGTCAGACCACGGCTCATCAGGTAGAACAGCTGTTCTTCCGCGATCTTCGAAACACTCGCCTCATGCTCAATGGCGACGTTTTTCTCTTCCACTTCGATGTAAGGGTACGTATCACTGCGGCTGGCCGGGTCCAGAATCAGTGCATCGCACACCACGTTAGAGCGGCAGTTCACGGCGCCCTTCTGAACTTTCACCAGACCGCGATAGCTGGACCGACCGCCGTTCTTCGAAATGCTCTTGCTGATAATCCGGCTGGAGGTGTTTGGAGCGCAATGCACCATTTTAGCTCCGGCATCCTGATGCTGTCCGTCGCCGGCGAAGGCGATCGACAGTGTCTCACCCCGAGCACCGGGTTCCATCAACCAGATAGCCGGATACTTCATCGTCAGCTTGGAACCGAGGTTCCCGTCGATCCACTCCATCAGTGAATCGCCATAAGCCATCGCCCGCTTTGTGACGAGGTTATAGACGTTGTTCGACCAGTTCTGGATCGTCGTGTAACGGCAACGTGCGCCACGTTTTACGATAATCTCTACCACAGCTGAATGCAGACTGTCGCTGCTGTAAGTCGGAGCGGTGCAGCCTTCGACATAGTGCACCGAGGCACCTTCATCCACGATGATCAGAGTGCGTTCAAACTGACCCATGTTCTGGCTGTTGATGCGGAAATACGCCTGCAGTGGGACGTCAATCTTGACGCCCTTCGGGACGTAAATGAAGGATCCACCGGACCAAACAGCCGAGTTCAATGCTGCAAATTTGTTGTCGCCGGGAGGGATCACGGTCCCGAAGTACTCACGGAACAGTTCAGGGTGTTCCTGCATCGCGGAGTCAGTGTCAGTAAAGATCACCCCCTGCTTCGCAAGATCCTCACGCAGACTGCCGTACACTACCTCTGATTCATACTGCGCTTTGACGCCGGCGAGATACTTCTTTTCGGCTTCGGGAATGCCAAGTCGATCGTAGGTCCGGCGGATATCTTCCGGAACGTCGTCCCAGGACTTGCCCTGCTCGTTGGCGGCCTTCATGTAGTAGTAGATGTCATCAAAGTTCAGATCCGCCATGGATCCGCC
>JALQWE010000445.1 GCA_023258825.1 Planctomycetaceae bacterium
GGTGAAGCCGGAACGAGACAGCTTCACTCAGCATACTCTGAGCATCGGTGTGAACTGGAACTACTGATCGGTTGACAGGTCGGCCGGGGTGCTTGCTCGCGGTCTGACCGGAGCTGTCGCCCTGCCCTTTGCGGCCATCCGCAATGCCTGGGCAAGGTTCCAACTGAGTCGTCTCGCTTTCACGTCTCTGCTGCAGGCCCCACTGAAACCAGTGCGGGCCTGTGCTGTTTTCGGCCCTGAGCCCATTGTCTCCTGTTCAATGTCTCCTGTAATCGCGGACCTGACGTATGACTCTGGATGAACTTCAGGAACTGATCTCCCGGATGTATTCCCGCAAGGACCAGGCCCGAGGCGTCGAGGGGACCTTCATGTGGCTGATGGAAGAAGTCGGGGAACTTGCCGCTGCACTCCGCGAATCCTCGAAGGAGGATACGGCGAAGGAGTTTGCTGACGTGCTGGCCTGGCTGGCCACAATCGCCAATGTGGCCGGGATCAATCTGACAGAAGCCGTACGCTTGAAATATGGCCACGGAGGTCCGGGTTGCCACCAGATGATCTGCGTGTGCGCCGACACCGAGAAGCCGTGAGCGGTGGTCAGAAAATCGCGGCAGTTTCGAGAGGCGGCAGTCTCGGGAGCGCGATGTTCCACCTGAGCCGTGCGTTCGTTCAGAAAAGGGGGAGGTACCAATAGTGCGGAGCACCCTTCTGGCCATTCGGCTATTGATAGCTGTATCCTTGTTCTGCCCGCTTTTCTGAACGCTCAGTGGCTGAGCGGTGCGGCGATTTCCAGCAGATCAATTGCCGGAGTTCCGTTGCAGAAGATAGTGGCCAGTCGTCCGTAGGTCACTTCTTCGGGCTGCATGTCCAGATAGCGCTGCAGTCCGGGACCGGAAGTGAATCGCAGAATGGCACCCAGATCGACGTGCCGGAACACATTGTGCTGAATCAGCACTCGCCCGAGCGGAGTTTTTTCTTCGAGGATCTCCTTGCGGACCTGCGGTGTGACCAGCTCAAGGTTGAATCGCACGTAACCGAACTGCACTGGCTGTGCGGTGCCGCTTTTGAGCAGCACAATCTTGCGCAGGTACAGTCCGTCTTCAAAGCGGGAGTCCAGGACGTTGACATCCACTCGGCACTGATACCACGATTCCATACTCACGGTCATGTGGTGTTCATGCACCAGCATGTGATGGTAGGGTTCCGGCGTGGCCTCTTTGGCAACGTGTTCGGCACGCAGATACAGTGGTTGCCCTGCAGGTTCAGGAAACAGGCCGGCCAGTTCTTCCAGTTCTCTGAGCGGATTCACGTGATTTCCCCGGCGGCAGTCTGACCACTGAAGCGATTCGGTACAAAATGGCTGAAAGCCTGCGCGAACGCAGGATTTCCGGCAGGCATGGTCGAGTTTACCGTTTGTCCGGGTCTGAGACAAAGGGATTTGTTTTCTGAATTCGCCCGTCTCTCGTCAGCGGATCGTATGGACGGAATCGGGGAATCTGCAATGATCCCGAATGGTAACCACGAATCCCCCGGCCTGCTTTGGGCGGTAGAGCGGACGGTGCTCTACGTTTGCTACTGTTGCCGCGGTTGGCCGGGCGCAGTTGTCGTGACCATCGGCCCGCTGTGCTGCAGGAAACTCGGCGGTTGTTCGTGGGGGCTGGTATTACAGACCGATCTGATGCGTCGTTCGGCCGTCACCAAAGGCTGATTCGTTATGCTGATTCGTTATAGTGACAGGGGAATGGCAGTCATGAACCCGAGAGTTTCCTCGATTCGACTTCGCAGCCGTCTGTGTGGCGTCCTGTGTATCGTGGCTGCGGTGGTTGCGGTAATGTGGTCGGCCCCTGTCTCAGCGCAGTCCAGCCCGGCGATTTGGGGACTGCGGACTCGTGATGTGTTTTCCTGCAACATGGTCACCACGCGTGAGACGCAGCTGACCTTCGGCGAGCAGCCGGCGACCATGCTGAAATCCCGTGATTTTCTGCGTCTGGAATACAGAGTGGAATCGGTGGAGCCGAATGGGGATGCGGTGCTGGTCGTTCGAATCCTGGAACCACAGCGCGAGACCGGTGGTGAGATGTCCCGCACGGCGCGGCTGGCGTCCGGGGCGCTGTCTCGGCTGGCCAACATGACGATTCGGTTTCGGGTGGATCCGTTCGGTGTGGTGTCGGCGGTTTCTCCGGCGGGCCATCGTGAGTTTCTGACGGGAGTTGCCGGCACGGACGAAGCGTTTCAGGCATTTCTGCGGGCCGCCTGTCCGGAAGAAGTTTACAGTTCGTGGCTGGGGCGGCCGTTTCTGTTTCCTCAGCGTGACATGATTGTGGCCGGCCAGCAGCCATGGACAGCGTCTCTGACGGACAGCGTGGGGGCCTTCGGCCTGCTGCGTTCGTCGCTGACTTTGAAACCGGAGTTGCTGGAGGATGACGCGGTTGTGGTCACGATCAGTGGCAAGCCCGAGTTTTCGCCTCTGGTACTGCCATCGTCGTCGACGGCTCCTGAAGATGGATTGCAGTTGCCCATTCGCGCATTGACCATCGAATCGGGCAAGGTCAGCGGAAGGGCGCAGCAACGTCGGCGACAGGCCCAGGCGAACCCCCGGGATGCGTCAGCCCGGCTGGTGCGGCCACCCTTCGATTTGATGGAGATCACTCTTGAAGTGACCGGGACCGGGCAACTGGACGAAGCCTCAGCAGGGCTTTTACCAGGAAAAGCTTTTCAGTTTCAGCACACCAGTCGCAGTTCGCTGCTGCTGACGGGCTTTGCGTTTTCAGAGAATCTGCTGAGGGAACTGCCAGTGGTACCGGCAGAACCCCAGTGATGGCCTGCGGAAGGATTCCGCAGTGACGCATGAGTTGATTCAGCAGATGAAGCGATTGCAGATTCAGTTCGGGTCTGAACAGCCTGGGTCATTGTCAGCAGGCCGCGCGTTCTGCCGACTGGAACCCGCAGGTCTTGTGGGCTCCGTCGCAGAAAGGGCGATTGGCTGAAGCACCGCAGCGGCACAGTCCGAAGGTTTCTTTGCCCTTCAGGTCAAAGGTGTTTCCAGCGGCATCGGTGACCGTGACTGGCCCGGTAACGAGAAACGGTCCGTTGTCTTTGACCACAATTTTAACATCAGCCATCAGTGAACTCCTGCGAGCAAACAAATTCCAGTTGAAAACATCACACGGGGCATCGCCCGGCGTTCAGAATGCGGGCGGTGCTGTCCGCGTCTACGTTCCCGGCAGTCTAACGCGGTGGGCAAAGCCGGACAATTCGGCTCTGTCACCACGTCCCCAGGCAGGAAATTTCAGCAAAAAACGATTGTTTTTCGCAGGAATCGAGACTGCAACCCGGGAAAAGTGTTGATTCCAGTCCGCAGAAACGTTCCGCAGAATCGGCAGTTTCTGCTGAAATGGACTGGAGACCGGGGGGCGGTTTTTTTACAGTTCGGGATACAAGTGCACTCGGGCTGGGCACTCCGCTTTGTCAGCAGGGGTGGATCCATGCCTGCGGTTCCGGTTCTGTAGCGCGGCCGTTCAACTGGCTGTAACGCTCGTTCCGGATGGGTGCCAGATGGCTGTGGGGCTCATTGAGGGGCCTTGTGGCAGATCTGTTTGGGTTAAACGGCGTTCCGGTGGTAGTCAGTGGTCCAAAGCAGGGAGGCTTGGATGTCGGTGATCAGGTTTTTGCATACGGATTCGCTCCGGCTGGGCAGTCCGATTGTGGGGTTGTCAGAGAGCCCTGAGTGGCTGCGGCGGACGTCTGCGTCTGCTGTGCGTCAGGCGGTGACAAACCTTGTCGATCTGGCGATTGCGGTTCGCAGTCATTTTGTGTTGATTGCCGGGCGGCTGACGGAGAGTGCTGACGATCTTGAGCCGGCCGTGTCGTGGCTGTGTCCTCAGATTCAGCGATT
>JALQWE010000446.1:0-236 GCA_023258825.1 Planctomycetaceae bacterium
AGAGGGTTTCACTGATTGATTCGTATTCGGTCAATGCAAACTCGGTCCTGCTTTATTGTTCTACTCTCACATTCCATTTCATTCTTGTTGTCGCAGTCGTCCCCTTTCCGTGCTGTCAGCCCGCCTCGATTTTCTCATCTGCGATGGAATCTGAGCCGCAGTCTGCTGGCTGAGCGGCATATGCCAAGTGTTGTTCGGGCCGTCTGTGATCAAACGAACGCTCCTTCAGCGACGAT
>JALQWE010000446.1:246-3891 GCA_023258825.1 Planctomycetaceae bacterium
CCTGTCTCTCCGTTCCTAACGGAGAGGTTTTTCGAAGCCTCCTGCATCTCCATGCTGTGGGAAGGCGGGTGGCTGCCAAAGATTGCAGCGGATCGGCACCGGAGTCATCGGGGGGCAGCAGCGGCACGCGGGAAGGACCGGTCAGCCGGGCAAAAAAGCCAGCCCCGGCCTCGCGGTGAGATGCCCGCCCGACTAATGACAAATAGGCTGATTCTTCACGGGGATTGTCTGAATACCTTTGGACAACGAATGGATTTCCGCCTGGAAAAGCGGGTGTTCGAAAAGTGTAGTCGAAGAGAGAGCACAAGGAGTGCGACTGATGACGACGAAGCCGGTTGGTAATGCGGGTGAAGAGTTACATGGAGGAATTCCGTCGGGACGCGGTGCGTATGATTGAGACGGAGGGGTTGACGACTGCAGAGGTGGGGCGTTGACTGGGCGCAAACGAGAACCCGCTGAGAAAGTGGCAAGAAATGTATGGGACGAAGTCAGAGGCTCAGTCGGTTCTAAGTGATCTGGAGGCAGAAGTTCGTCGGCTTCGTGAGGAGAACCGTCGCTTGTTGATGGGGCGAGAGATTCTGGAAAAAGCAGCGGCCTTCTTTGGGACCAAAAAGAAGTGAGATCTCAGATCATTCAGGCTCATCCTGATCAGTGGCCAGTGTCGGGGTTGTATCGCATTCTGCGACTGAAATGTTCGGGGGACTCTGCGTGGACGATTCGTCTATTGTGTGCACAGCGACCGAGCGTCTGGAGTTGATTTCGGAGCTTAAACCGTTCAATCGGATCGCCAGAGGCATGTTGACGGCAGTCGCCGGATTCACCACGAATTACCAAAGCGTGGCGGCGATTTCTGCCAGAACACTGTTGCGAGATGGCTTACCTTGGATGGGGCCTATCGTCGACATCGAAGCGGTTTCGTGCATCAGCGACGGAGTCTGGTGATTTCTGCCAGTTGCTGAGACTATTCGGGATCGGGACTTCAATTCAGCCGGACCGGGTCAGAAGGTCGAATCGGACTTGACGTATACTGCGACAGCAACTCGTGCTCGCGTCGAACGAAAACTCAACAATCGACGGCGGAAATGTCCGGGGTTCAATGCATCCGTAGAGGTCTTGTACACACCCAACAGGCTATGATACCCGCTTTTTTCCTTCAGATTTGACTTCGCCTCCGTTTGTGATTATCTGAGTCGCAGGTTGATAGCTTTCCTTTCGCCGCGTTACGGTGTATCTTTTCGCGGGTGTGGGCGCTTATTTCGAGGCATCAGGGTCGGTGTTTAAAACATTCGGAAGCAAGCTGCCCTCTTAGTCTTCCTTCTGAACACGCCCTTCGGTAGTTGCACAATGACGATTCAGCCGACGCGACTCTTGATTCGGCTCACCCCTGGTCGGCTACGGGCGAGGTGCGGAGTTTCGACACTCAATGAACTCCGAGGCGGTCCGGAGACGTTGTTGCAGTGGCTGGAAACGCAGCTGGGGCTTCCATGTGTCGAAAATCATCGCGCAAGCTGCGTCTCGGAATACGCAGCGGCGCTGGATACGCTCACGGACGCGGTCATCTCGAAAAGCATGGCCAATGATCGTTGGGCCACCGCCTCCGAATTGCTCTCCCGACGCGATGAATTACTGATCAGTGGCTGGGATCAGACTGAGGCAAACGGACTTCCCGATGTCGTGCTGGAAATGGCCCGTGCTGTGAAGCGACGCAGGTTGGTCTTCCCCAGTGTGGCAGAGCGAATAAGCAAAGTTGCGGAGGCTCTGGCGGAGGGGCAGCGACTTCCTGAGCACGTTTGCATCCTGACTGACGGTGCTGACCGCTGGCCTAAGCGATGGCAGGAGGTGTTCTCCCACTTGAATCTGGAGACCTTTACCGACGCAGCACCGGCCGCCGCTGAAGGTACGGCTCTGCGTGCTGCACAGAATGTCGTCCGTGGCGGGAAGGTTTCTAAGGTTGAGTCGGATTCCAGCCTGCGATACCTCCAAACGCTCAGTCAGACAGCGGCGGTCGAATTCGTGGCCGCTACTCTCGCTCATAAGCCAGATCAATTGGAACGGACTGTCATTCTTTGCGAAGACGATCAACTGGCGATGCAGCTCGATGCCTGCCTTTTGCGATATGGCCTGCCGACCATGGGGGCATCGGCAAGTTCTCCCGCACACCCGGTTTTACAGGTTTTGCCTCTGAGTCTCACGCTGTGCTGGCAGCCGGTCGATCCGCAGAGCCTGCTCGACTTCCTGACATTGCCGTTGGGGCCGATACCGCGTCGAGCCGCGACAGCATTGGCCAGTGCGCTGACGGTTGAGCCAGGACTCGGCAGCAGTGAGTGGGAGGCATGTTTTGACGAACTTTGTTCGGCCGAGAACGATCCGGAGCGTAAACTCCGTGAGCGGCTTAACGAATGGCTGTTCTGCACACGTGTGAACCAGAACAGCAGGATTTCCACCAAACTCGTGCGCGATCGATGCGCCGCTGTCGCCAGGTGGGCCACCGGTCTCGCGATTGCAATGGAGGCCGACGAAGCACCGCAGGTTCCCCTGATCCGGGCTCTGCGCGTCGCCGCCGGTCAGGCCTCGCTACTGGGAGAACTCGCGGAGAGCCAGGGAAGCGAACTGGGGGAACCTCAGTTGGCGCGACTGATCGAAGAAGCGTTATCGATCGGTGTGGAAGCGGTCGGCGCTATCGAAGCGGCGGGTGGCCCGATCCGGGTACGTTCCCTCGCTGAGATCGTCGATCCCTGCTACCGAGTGATTTGGCTCGGACTCGGGACAGGCGATGCTGCCGCATGCCGGTGGTCAACCGATCAATTGGAAGCCTTGCGTAGTTGCGGAATTGACGTCGATGACGGAACCAATTCCCTCACGTCGCTCCGCACAGCGGAGGCTCGCGGGCTTTGCCTTGTCGAAAACTCACTGCTTGCCATTTCGCTGCCTCGGGATATGGAGCAGCGATGGCACCCGGTGTGGCTGGCGGTAAGAACGATTCTTGCCTTCGGGACACTGGAGCAAACTCCAGTGCTGGAAACCCTGATCAATCAGGACCTCGTCTCGTCGCTCGAACCGTTCACATTCGCGACCGAATCGACCGAAGTCCAGCCACCCCAGCCCGTTCGGCCGGTATGGTCTGTCGATCCTGAATTGCTGCGGGATCGCGACACCGTTTCGGCAACCGAGTTGGAAGACCGCCTCGCTTGTCCACTCAAGTGGGTCCTGCGACACCGAGCCAATCTTCGTCCAGGTTCAATTGCCCAGTTACCGGATGACTACCAACTGAAAGGCAACTTCTGTCACAGGATTCTGGAGTACGCTCTGAACGACGGCGGAGCGTTGCCTCCGGTCGATGAAGCCGTGGCCAGAGTTGAGCAGTTGTTCGACGATCGGCTTGAATTGGATGCCGCGCCGCTGGCTCAGTCAGACAGGTATCGTGAGCGACAGTCTCTCCGAAGGGAATTGGCCAATGCGACACGCGTCCTGATCAGTACGCTTGCGAGCGGCGGCTATCGTATCAAAGGCATTGAAGTCGAAATTCAGGGTGAGGCCTTTGGCAAGCCTCTGGCAGGATCAATCGATTGTCTGATTGAACACGTAAACGGCAGCGAAGGGATCATTGACTTTAAGTATGGCGGTAAGAAGTACGAGCGGATGATC
>JALQWE010000447.1 GCA_023258825.1 Planctomycetaceae bacterium
ATCCTCACCAGTCGCTGCCGTCCAGTATCCGGGATAGGTGTAATTGTAGTCGAGTACGTTCTGAGGCACTGGTGGAATCACTCCGGGACCACCCGCTTTCAGGCTGAGCAATCCCGAGACACTCAAGGCAATATCCCGAACAATTTCCGCATCCGCTCGGTACCGCGCTCCCCGGGCCAGCAACTGATTCATCGGATCTCGTTCCCGCAGCTGCGGCGTTTCCACAGATGCCTGCTGGTAGGTGCGGCTGTTCAGGATCATGCGAATCAGATGCCGACGACTCCAGCCATGCTCCATCAGATCCACAGCCAACCAGTCCAGCAGTTCCCGATATTCAGGCAGGGGGGCCCGAGTCCCGAAATCTTCGGATGTTTCAACAAGACCACGGCCAAAGATAGCCTGCCAGACATGATTGACTGCGACTCGAGCTGTCAGCGGCGAACGCTCATCAACCAGCCATTGGGCGAAGCCGAGGCGATTCGGTGGCGCTCCCTCCGGAAATGCGTGAAAGGCGGCGGGAACATGCGGCTCAATCAACTCCTTCGGCTGATCCCATTCACCCCGATCCAGACGATAGGTGTGTCGCGGATCCTGAGCCATCCGCTCCGCCAGATGCAGCACGGTCGTCATTCCCTCCGGAACCGACTTCTGCAGTGTTTCAATTTCGTCATTGAGCGGTTTCAGATCTGGTATGGATTTTCGCCAGGCGGCAAAGACGTGCGCCTGCTGAACCTCGGTCCGCTGCTCAACCGGCGTCTGCATGGCCAGTACCGCGCCATGATCAACGGCCGGGGCCGCGGGCGCCGCTGTGGTGGTCAGACTGAATCTGGCACAGCCAGGCATGTCACCCATCCGCCACGCCACTTTGATCTGAGATCCCGCGGGGAAATTCAACGGCATCTCAAACTGCACCACAGCCACTGAAGGTTGATTGCGCAATCCGGGACCGCGATCAGCCAGCCACGACGTCTCATCGCTGCCATCAATCAGTAACCCCACCGGCCCCGTTGTTTTCTTGCCGTCCGCAGTTTTATTTTCCGCTGCTGAAAAATCAGCAGTGGCATTCACGAGCTTCTGTTTTTCCCAGTTGCCCTCGGGCGTTTTCACAAACACTTCCAGTTCGTGGACAATCCACGTGCCGCTGCGACTGCGTCCGGGGCCATTCTGTGGCAGATCACGATGATTCAGAATCTCCATCTGCAACCCGGTGATATTCTGCAGTACGGGCTCGGCAATAAAAAAGACATCTCCACTGGTGTGGCCCTTCATCAACAGGGATTTGTCCACTTCCTGCGTGGGATGATTCAAGCCACTGTTGCTACCCATTTCGATGGCATCCAGCGGCACCCAGACGGCATTGCGACTGAGCAGGTCACTGGTGAAGGCCTGCAGTTCCTCTTTCCAGCCCGGACGATCGCCCCGAATCCGATCTTCAATGGCGGTGATCTTTGTCTGTGCGTCCCTCAGCTGCTGCAGCTGCTCATTCGAATACACCCACGACTGTGCTTCGTAAGTATTATTCAGGAACGCAAACATCCCGTAGTATTCGTTGTGTGTCAGTGGATCAAATTTGTGCGTGTGACACTGAGCACACTGAGTTGTCAGACCCAGCACTGCTTTGCCGATACAGTCCAGACGATCAAACATTTCGACCATGCGAAACTGTTCCGGGACAATTGCGCCTTCTTCATTGATCATGCTGTTGCGCAGAAAACCAGTGGCGATCTGCTGCTGTTGAGTCGCATCGGGCAGCAGGTCGCCAGCGATCTGCTCCACGATGAACTGGTCCCAGGGCATGTCCCGATTGATGGCGTCAATCACCCAGTCTCGCCAGATCCATTGTTCGCGCTGCAGGTCTTTTTCGTAGCCGTTGGTGTCGGAGTACCGGGCGAGGTCCAGCCAGTGTCGCGCCCATTTTTCGCCAAATCGTTCGTTCAGCAATAACGCCTCAATCGTTGCCTGCGGCCCCTGCTGCTGAAACTGCTGCAACTGTTCGGGCGCAGGAGGCAATCCAATCAGGTCCAGGTAGAGTCGCCGGGCAAGCAGGGGCTGTGGTGCCGCTTCAGAAAATGCCAGTCCTTCGCGCTGCAGACGGTCCGCCACAAATGCATCGATGGGATTATCATGGCCATTGGCCGGAACAGCCGCTTTGACCGGTGCGACAAACGCCCAGTGCTGTTCGTAGTTCGCGCCGCTCTGAATCCACTGTCGCAGCAGTTCGATCTCGGCCGATGTGGGGCGTTTTGACTGCGACGGTGGAGGCATCAGCAAGTCGTTGTCATGACTGGTCATCCGCTTCAGCAATTCACTGTCCTCCGGTCGCCCGGGAACAATCGCCGACACTCCGGATTCCCCACCACGCAGGGCCGCCGGACGCTCATCCAGTCGCAATCCCCCCTGACGCTCTTTGTCGTCAACGCCGTGGCAGTGCCAGCAGTGTTCAGCAAGGATCGGCCGAATGTCCTTCTGATAATCCACGTCGGCCCGAAGGACTGACGGGACCACACACAGGATCAGCACGGACACACACATCCGAGTGGGAAGACAACGGGACATGGTCAACTCCGACAGAAACACTGCAGACGCTGGACGGGCCCGAGGTCAGGCGGGGCCGCCGATTTGCAGTGCATCATACCGAATCGCACCACCCCTTGAGAATTGTCGATTTCCAACAACCTCGGTTTTCCTGCAGAGAGTCCGGAACTTCAAAACCAGCCCCGACTGGTCCTGTCCCGAATGCCGGGGCTGCGAAGCGCGGAATAGGGCAGGTGAGGGCAGGGCAGAAGTCTGGCTGCCCACGAGACCAAACCATCCCGGCAGTCAGCAGCTTCTGTCCTCACGCCAGACCGTTTCAGGCAGCGACCTCAAAAGGTGACGCCGATTTTCCCCGCCGACTACCAGCGTTCTCCCACCCACGATCGGACGATCACAGCCAACGCCAGAACCACCGCTGCTGCCAAACTCAACAGCCAGCCCATCGTCTGCAGGACAATGTCCCCCAGCAACAGGCACAGCAACCCTCCGACTATGACCAGCAGACTCGATCGAATGAGAAACACCAGCAGACTGCCCTTACGCCCTGCACTGCCGAGGATCAGCATGCCCAGGCCGCACACCCCAGCCCACGCCAACCCTAATCCCCCATCGACCGACTCGGCAGACCAGATCTGCAGTGACAGAGCCGGGTTTCCACCTGTTCGGAGAAAGTCGAGGCGGTGGCCATCCGTCGGAATCTCAAAGCTCAGTGACAGGACGCCGGTCGGTTCCACCACCTGTGGGGCATTCACGACCGCGAAGTCGTCTAGCGTGTCGACTGGTTTGCCCAGAATCTGTGGCTGGACAGGCCTACCAAATGGGTCTACCGCTTCCCCACCGACCGCCGGAGCCGGAGCCTCCTGCTTTGCTTCTGCGACATCCTGCTTTGCCTTTTCCGGAATAGCTTCCTGCTCGGTCTCCGATAGTCGTCGTCGAAGCAGGGCACGTCCGGCACTACGGCCGCGATTGGCATCCCCGGACGCATCCACATCCATGCTCTGTCGTTTCCCTGCCATCGCCTTGTCCGCCGGTGCCGGAGGCTGAGCAGACCCACCACGCGCCAGGGCACGATGCGCTGACGGGCAAACGACAGGGTGCCCCCCATTTTCGTGAAAGCGGCAAACAGCAAGTCGGTGCCGACCGCCATGTAGGGCTTCACGCCGAAGAAAAAGATAAGCAGAGGCGTCATCAGCGAGCCGCCGCCCACGCCCGTCAGGCCGACGATGGTGCCCACAAAGAAACCTGCAATGACATAGCCCAGATCAATCATGGGCGCCACTGTAAGCTTTCTATATGCCTGAACAAACGATTTTTTGGTTTTGTATATATGCATTTTGCTTATAAGAGGCGGGCAT
>JALQWE010000448.1 GCA_023258825.1 Planctomycetaceae bacterium
GAAGACAGGCATGTTTGGATGTTTGGCGTAGATTCCATGCCATCGCTGATGAATCTGCCCGGTTGGAAGGCGGAAGACTTTGCTGAGTTCCCTGATGATCAGATTCTCAATGACAGAACTGTCAAACGGCTCGATGTGATCACCATATTCATGAGAATCTCCCAGGATCACATCGCCGCGATTATTCTGAGCAGCCATCACGTGAATTCCGAAGTGATCCAGTTCAGGGAATTCAACTGCAATCCGCTGCTGCACATCCTTCAACGATGGGCACACCTCGAAGATCCGGTAATGTCGAAGCGTCAGTCCACTGGCAAGCAGCACCCTCTGTCTCCATTGTGTTTCCTCGGGACGCAAACTGAGCATCTGTAACTTGCAGCGGACCAGTCCTGAAGCCTGCAGGATTTCAGGATACAAAATCCCCATTTCCGCGCCTGAACAGACAATGACGCGATCAAATTCAAACTGACGACCACTCGCAGTTCTCAACGTGATACCGCCCTGCAAGCTGTTAGAGGGACGCTCAATGCGGGTGACCAGGGAGTGAAAATGGAATTGAACCTGATGTCTCTCCTCCAGCCATCGAGGCAGACTTCGCAGTGCCTCGCGCGGATTGACGCACAATTCGGCAGGACTAAATAATCCTCCACGGAGCCCGACAGGATTGGCTGCCGGAGTCAACTGGTGAACTTCTGCAGGCGTAAGTAATCGACACGCAACATTCAGGGACGTCGATAGCGCTGCAAACTGCTGCAGAACCTGCCATTCATCAGCATGGTGGGCCAGATGAACGGAACCACAGGCATTGACCTCAATCCCCGCCGCCTGCTGAAGTTGCAACCACCGATCCCGACTGACAAGTGCTGTCTGATATCGCTCGCCATGTGGTTGTCCGATGGGCCAGATCATTCCAAAATTTCGGATCGACGCTCCGCATGCTTCAGGATGCCGCTCGAAAACCGCCACGGTCCGACCACGCTCAGCAGCAGACCACGCATGGGCCAGCCCGACAATACCGGCACCAATCACAGCAACGCGTTCATGAGTGCTCATGCGATCACCTGAAAACTCTTTAAGGAAGACGACCAATTCACTATCCGCTGTGGGAGAACGGAATCCATCTTCTGTTCCCAGCAGCTAATGAACGTGCCGGAAAGCTGCTCTGATGATCCGGGTTTCCATCACCCCAGCTTCGCACAATATTAAAAAAACAGACGACACTTCGTGAATTGCCGCGAGTTCCGCTGAGGAAACGTGAAAAAGCCCGCTGGACAGTATCGCTGGACGTGAGTCTGAATGGAATGTTAAAGATTTCATGAACAGCAGGCCCACCACTGGAACAGAAATCGTGAAAAGCAGACACACAGACAATTCCTCCCCCGACCACGTCGCTCAAGATCATTTCCCGGCCTTGTGGACTGTCGCCGCAGCCTTCAGCACCTATTTCTGTATGTACGCTTTTCGAAAGCCATTTACCGCCGCACAATTTGATGGCGAGTTGGCATTCGGCATGCCGCTGAAATCACTGCTGATCATTTCACAGGTCATCGGCTACGCCATTTCCAAGTTTGTTGGAATTCGTGTGATCGCGGAAATGCCGGCTTCCGGCAGAGCACGCGCGTTGATTCTTCTCATCGGGGCCAGTGAAGCAGCACTGATCCTTTTCGGTTGCATCCCCAGACCATGGAATGTGGCCTGCCTGTTCCTGAATGGTCTTCCGCTTGGCATGGTCTTCGGACTGGTTCTCGGATTTCTGGAGGGACGCCGAGTCACCGAAGCATTGACAGCCGGTCTCTGCGCCAGCTTCATTCTGGCAGATGGGGCCCACAAATCAGCAGGAGCATGGCTGCTGACACTGGGAGTTTCCGAAGACTGGATGCCTTCCGCAGCAGGCGCGATTTTTTTCGTCCCGCTGTTAATCTCAGTCACCATCCTTGCACGTACTCCACCTCCTTCTCAACAGGATATTGAAGCACGTTCAGAGCGAGTTCAGATGGATCGGACTGCACGCCGGACAATGCTGCATCGTTATGGAGTCGGACTTGGCGCATTGATCCTGATGTACCTGCTGCTGACGGTCCTCAGAAGTCTGCGAGCTGACTTTGCTTCCGAAATCTGGCGTGGGCTCGGTGTGTCCGCAGTACCTTCCACATTTACCGTTTCAGAAATTGTGGTTGCGACTGGTGTGCTGATTGTAAATGGAAGCCTCGTGTATGTGCGCGACAATCTGAAGGCGTTTCGTCTCTCCCTGCTGACCTGCCTCTGTGGATTTGTGCTCATCGGATTCGCTATCATCGCACGATCATTCGGATTGAGCGGATTCAGTTTCATGGTTCTGAACGGACTTGGCCTGTACCTGCCGTATGTCGCTGTGCACGCAACCGTCTTTGAACGCCTGCTCGCCATCACACGAGATCGTGGAAATGTAGGCTTTCTGATGTACCTCGCGGATTCCACGGGCTACCTGGGCTACATCAGTTGCATGCTTTTCAAGGCGGTATTTGACCTGCAGGGGGATTTCCTGCCGTTCTTCATCCTCGCGTGCTGGCTGACCTGTGGACTCTCTATTCTCTGTGTTCTGACAAGTTTATTTTATTTTTCCGGTCAGCGAATCAGCCAAACGAACCGCTGAGCGTCCACCTCTGCTGCTGACTCCGCGACGCAGGCAGGCTTCAGCGATTACTGCGGATTAAACAGGAATATCGCCGTCATGACTTCCAGATCACTGGCCGCCGTTTTCTATGGGGTACCTGGAATCGTCGAGCTTCAGGAACTGACGACTCCGACACCGCGTGGTCCCGAAGTCCTCGTGAAAGTTGAAAGCTGTACATTGTGTGGGAGCGACCTCCACAGCATTGAAGGACGCCGCAAAGTTCCGGTGCCGACGATACTGGGCCACGAAATTGTTGGGCGAATCGAAGCGTTCGGGCCGGATGCTGTTCGCCACGATTTTTCCGGCAAACGACTCAGCGAAGGCGATCGTATCGTCTGGGCGCTGGTCGCGGCCTGTGGTCGTTGCCTGTATTGCCAGCGAGACCTTCCTCAGAAATGTCTTTCGGCTGTGAAGTATGGTCACGAAGCCTTTCGCACCGGCTATGAACTGCTGGGCGGATTGGCGGAGCACTGTCTGCTGACACCCGGAACTGCAATCGTCAGAGTGCCCGAAAACCTCTCACTCAATACCATCAGCCCGGTAGGATGTGCGACGGCCACGATCGCGTCCGCGCTGGAAGCAACTGAGGATCTCCGTGGACGCGTGGTCTGCATCGCCGGCGCGGGACTCCTCGGATTGACGGCCGCAGCGATGTCGCGCAGTCGTTCCGCAGATGTCGTGATTGTCTGCGATGTCCAGCCCGCACGACTGGACTGGGCGCGACGTTTCGGCGCCACACACTGTGTCCACCCGGACGGACTCACACCACTGATTCGGGAACTGACCAGCAATCAGGGAGCCGATATCGCACTGGAAGTCTCCGGAGCACCGCAAGCGTTTGAGTCACTCTTCCCCAACGTGCGCATGGGTGGGCAGCTGCTCCTGATAGGTGCCGTCTTTCCATCCGCTCCGGTCCCGATCGCCATTGAACAGATCGTGCGGAGAAATCTGACTCTACGTGGGATACACAACTATGGCCCCGACCACCTCGTCCAGGCCGTGAATTTTCTGGACCAGTATCAGGAACAGTTTCCCTTCGACAGGATTGTGGCAGATTGGTTCTCACTCCGCGATATCGCTTCAGCAATCACCGCTGCGCAAGATCCCGCTGTGATTCGGGTCGGTGTCATTCCGTGAACGCAGCCCTGTCCAGGTCTCGTGAATGGACATGGCCGGAATTCTTCACTTAGCGCCCATTTCTAGGGGGTAACC
>JALQWE010000449.1 GCA_023258825.1 Planctomycetaceae bacterium
GAATACTGCACGCCAGCCTCTTCCGGATCTTCGCCACCCTGCAGATCGATCAGGCGTCCGGCTCGCACATCACGACCGAAGCGAATCTGCTGATCGGCGCGGACGCGGATTTCGGAATCCCCATCGTATGTCGTGACGGTCAGACCGAGATATTCACCGGCGTCGTCGTAGGTGCGAGCGACAGAGCCGCCGGCGATCAGGGAGCCCATCAGATCGGCGTCACCGCTGGAGTCGATGCTGATGATGGCGGCAGGATTGACGGCAGTTACCTGGCTGGCTGGGGAAACTTTCACACCGATGCCGTTGAGCGATGTTCCACCACGGATTTCGATTCGCTGGCTGGTCCAGAGGTTACCGCCGGTTTCGACCTGGTCCCCGGAAGCAGCGCGAGCCACGCCTCCGATCCAGGCCTGACCTTCGTCAAACAGCACATGAATCTCAGACGGCTTGCTGCCCCAGGCAATCGATTCTCCGATCCGCTGACCGGCGGAATTGAACTGTTGAGTCAGGATCCCACCGGACACGATGTTGCCCATCAGCTGCAGACTGCCGACGCCGAGAATTTCGACAAGGCTACCGGTGCTGGTTGAGGTGAGACCGGCGGCCGTCAGGCCAGCTGCGGAGGTGATCACGACAGCCAGGCCATCATCGTCGCTGCTCGCCGTGCCTCCTGCCGCACGCACTCGACCGGCAGCCAGAACAGCCGCATCGATGAACAGCTGCTGTCCGGCCTGCAGACGCACCTGGGAATCGGGCCCGGACCAGGTGACACCGGAGTCACTAATCGTACCACCGGCGACAACGGTGCCCAGAATGTCGACATCCTGAGCCCCGCGGATGTCGATTACGCTGCCGGCTTTGGGAGTAACCAGCCGTGAGATGGCGGGAATCAGCACGCTGGAACCGCTGTTGCCAGCACCCCCGCGAGACGTTCCGTCAAGCTCCATCCCACCAGAGATCGTCAAATCTCCGCCGATGGTTCCGGCACCTTCCCAGTAGACCCACTTGTCGGACTGCAGCACCAGATCGCTGCCGTCACCCGGCAGATTCAGGTTGCCGCGAATGATAACGTCGTCAACAGCCTGCAGTGTGAGCGAGCGATTGTCTTCAAGCACGGTCACTGTTCCAGTGACCAGAAAACTGAAACCCCGCTGACCTACCAGATCGTGGGGCTGCATGATCTGCAGGGCATCGAGGGAGCCATCGTTGGTCGGGTCAGCCAGGTACAGCACGTAACGCTGCGACTGATTGTCCACGGCCAGCCAGCGGCGATCGGTTTCCAGTTCTGTCAGGGTAACGGAGGCACCGAGGGGAAGATTGGCTGAATTGAAAGTGTCTCGCAGGGCCTCCGGGAAGGTCTGCAGTTGCAGCGCTGTCGCCACATCGGCGGTGGGGGTCGTGGTGGCCAGCACGGTGCCGGGAAGTGTGTCGAAGTAGTTGGCGAAGTCCGAGCCTTTGCTGCCGGCATTGAGCGACATGGTCCCGGTTGATGAGACACTGCCGGCCAGCCACATTTCGCCAGTTGCAGTGAGGGTGATGGAGGAATTGGCACCGGTGGAAAACGGCACAGGTTGTCCGTCCAGCTGCTGGAAGTCGACACCCGCGAGAATGGCACTGCCGGAATCGGCGAGGAATGACTGACCACCGTTGATCTGCAGCTGACTGTCGGCCCCGGAAGTTTTCAGGATGCCCCCCTGCTGCAGTTCAAAGCGAGTGCCTGCGATGACCTGCAGTTGTGAGCCAGCTCCAGGGGCCTGCAGGGTGGCAGCGACCAGAACACTGCCGGAGGCGGTGATGGTCAGCTGGCTGCCGGGAAGCAGTGTTCGGACATCCGCCCCGACGTCCCCTTTGAAACTGTTCGCCCCATTCGGGAACGACTGCAGCGGATTCTCACCAGTGGTAGCTGTTGTCTCAATATTGAGACTGCTGTCAGCACGCAGCCAGCCGGTGACGAGCACTTGTTCAGAGATTTGCAGGTTGAGCGATTGGGCGGCGAGTCCAGAGTCGAGGTTGGCATTGGTGGGTGTGTGCAGGTTGGTGCGAGTGACTTCGAGGGTACGTCCGTGGAGTGAGAGCGGCAGATCGGGTGCTCTGAAGTCCCCTTCGACGGTGAACGCCTGGGCCAGTAGTGTGAGCGGATCCTTGATGGACGCATCGACCACGCGCGGCAAGCCAGTGGCCTTGACGGTTGTCATTGGGTAGGCATCTCCCAGACGCATGGAGTTGCCGGGGTGGCTGTGACCGATGGTGATGTCCGTGAAGCCATCGGCGAGGGCTGCAAGGTCGCGGGTGCCGAGATCAAGCGAGGAGCGACCGTTGTTGCCAACAAACTGTTCGCCCGCAGCGGATTCCGCAGAGGTTCCCAGTCGATAGTTCCAGTTGTCCGTGGCTGATCGAATGGTGAGGTTGCCGGGGGCGCGGACTGAGCCTGCTCCCCCATACAGCTCCAGTTCATCAGCGGTGAACTGCAGACTGCCCGAGCGTGAACGCAGTTGCCCATCCACTGTCAGTTGATCTTCATCATCAACCGAGTATCCGGGCAGACTGATAGCGAAGTTGCCTGTCAAAAGCACTGCATACGGATTGAGTGCTCCGTCGAAGACATTTTCGGCCCATTCGGCACTGACGGCGGCCACCCATGTGATGTTGCTGAAAACAGCGGCGAGACTGCCATCAAGCTGCACAAGGTGGTCAGCATCGGTGTTGCGTGTGAGCAGCAGGTCGCGGTCATTGACCAGCTGGAGTCCGCCTGTGGAGTTTTCAGAGGTCACGATGGTGAGCACCGAGACGACGGTGTTGAGTGCGTCGCCGGGCACCTGCAGCTGTCGCGCCTTGATGACGGCAGTGTGAGTGCTGAGCTGGTTGCCGGCGGGCAGAGTGACGGTGCCGTCGGGAGCGATCAGCTGAATGGAGTTGCCTGCAGTGAGCGGGGCGGTGACGGTGATGTTCTGATCGTCGCCGAGGACGCGGATATTCAGATCAAGCGTACTAAGGGTGCTGGTGAGCACAAGGCTGTCACGGAGGTTGAGTTCAAGTCCGGCTGCTGTGACGGACGCGGGCAGCGTCACGCTCTCAGCGATGACTCCAAGGCTGATCGGGCCGAGATTGAGCGGATCGGTGAGTTCAGCGCCGCCGAGCGTCATGCGACGCTGCGGATCCCGCAGGATAATTCGATCGATGCCAGCATGCTGTATCTGCAGTTCGCCGTTGCGAACCAGGGACTGTGTCAGACGGGTGTGCGTAGCCAGCGTCCCGAAGATTTCCAGCACATCAATGCCACCGGCAGAATCGGAGACAAGCAGTGCTGTGGAGTAATCCGCAGCGACGAGGATGGTGTCTGCGGCTGAGCTTGTGCGGAGGACGTTGGGGACGACACTGGTCTGCAGACGTCCCTCAATTTGCTGCCACGGAATCTGGAACGTGTACAGGAAATCATTGATTTTCTGCACTTCAAATGCACCGTTAATCGCGTTCGTGGAACTGAAGATTGCGATCTGCGTGCCCGGGGTCCAGTTTTCGACGTGAGTGTAGACGTATGCGGTGTTGCTGCCGTCGTGATAGACCTCGCCGACGGACGTGGCGATGCCGCTGGGCGCAAAGGCACCAGCCGGTCGGGAAATGCTGATGGTGTTCGATTCGGTGGCTCGCACCACGAACTGGCCATTCCACGCGGGAGTCTGGCAGTCGCTGATGACGATGGTGTCATCAATCTGCAGGTTATGTCCTGGCATGACCACGGTCGCGGCGGCATCTCCAAAGGGGATCAGTGTGACCGCCTGGCCGTTGACTTGTGCGGAACCGATTGTGCGCAGGTTGACGTTCGATGGTTCAATCAGCAGTCCGGAATTCTGA
>JALQWE010000450.1 GCA_023258825.1 Planctomycetaceae bacterium
AACATTCACGCCCGACAGCCCTCCAAAATGTCACACATCTCAGAGGGCTGCTGGTGGCCCGATACCGCTGTCCGCTTCCGACTATTCCTCGTCCGAACGCAGCTTCGCCAGAATACTCAGGTCCTCCAGCGTCGTGGTGTCCTGAGTCGACTCGCGGCCGGCCGCGATGTCCCGCAACAAACGACGCATAATCTTGCCACTCCGCGTCTTCGGCAACGCAGTGGCAAATCGAATCTGATCCGGTGTCGCCAGAGCCCCGATCGAGTGCCGCACGTGCTGCACCAGCTCAGCCTTCAACGCCTCGTCACCCTCGCCGGATTTCAGAGTGACAAAACAACAAATCCCCTCACCCTTGATCTCATGCGGAAACCCTACCACAGCCGCTTCCGCAACCTTTGAGTGCGCCACCAGAGTACTCTCGACTTCCATCGTACTCAGACGATGCCCCGAGACGTTCAGTACGTCGTCGACTCGCCCCATCACCCAGAGATAGCCGTCTTCGTCATGCCGTGCACCGTCCCCGGCAAAATAACACCCCGGCACTTCGCTGAAGTACGTCTTTTTGAATCGCTCGTGGTCCCCGTACAACGTCCGCAACATCGATGGCCAGGGCTGACGCATCACCAGCAAGCCACCCTCGTTCGGCCCCAGACTCTGGCCGTCGCGAGTCACAATGTCGGGAACAATTCCCGGCAACGGCCGACAACAACTGCCCGGCTTCGTCGCGGTCACCCCCGGCAACGGACTGATCATGATCGAGCCCGTTTCTGTCTGCCACCAGGTGTCCACAATCGGACAACGCTCCTGACCAATCACCTTGTGGTACCACATCCACGCTTCCGGATTGATCGGCTCGCCCACCGATCCCAGCAAACGCAGGCTGGAAAGGTCATGCTTCTCCGGCCATTGATCGCCCCATTTGATAAACGCCCGAATCGCCGTCGGTGCCGTGTAGAAAATACTCACACGGTACTTCTCGATGATCTCCCAGAACCGCCCTTCGTCCGGCCAGTTCGGCGCCCCTTCATACATCACAACCGTCGCACCATTCGACAACGGGCCGTAACAAATGTAACTGTGCCCCGTGATCCACCCGATGTCCGCAGTGCACCAGTACGTGTCGTCCTCTTTCAGGTCGAACACCCAGCGCGAGGTCATCGTTGTCCCCAGCAGGTAGCCCGCGGTGGTATGCAACACCCCCTTCGGCTTTCCCGTGCTGCCCGATGTGTACAAAATGAATAAGGGATGCTCACTGTCCAGCGGGACCGGATCACAGTCCGCCGTCACGCTCTCCATCAATTCGTGCCACCAGAAGTCCCGGTCCGGCACCATGTCCACTTCACCACCCGTCCGCCGGACCACAACCACCTTCTCCACCGTCGGACACTTGTCCAGACTGGTGTCCACGGCCGCTTTCAAAGGCACCTCTTTCCCACGCCGCCATCCGCCATCCGCGGTCACCACGACCCTGGCCCGCGCATCATTGTTGCGGTCGGCCACCGCTTCTGAACTGAACCCACCAAAGATAATCGAATGCACCGCGCCAATCCGCGCACACGCCAGCATCGCAATCGTCAACTCAGGAATCATCGGCATGTACAAGGTCACCCGATCTCCCGTCTGCACCCCCAGCTTCTTCAGCACATTCGCAAACTTACACACCTCGCGATGCAGGTCCTGGTACCGCAGCACCCGAGTATCCCCGGGTTCACCTTCCCAGATGATCGCAGCCTTGTTTCGATGAGGCCCCAGGAGGTGACGGTCCACACAGTTATAGCTGGCGTTGATCTTGCCGCCGACAAACCACTGAGTCTCAGGCATCTGCCCCTGCAGCACCGTATCCCAGCGACGAAACCAATCCAGATTCTCCGCCATCTCTCCCCAGAAACCAGCCGGATCGTCCTTCGCTCGCTTCCACATGGCGTCGTACTGCTGCTGACTGCCAATGTGCGCCTCCGCCGAAAATGTCGCCGGCGGGGCAAAGGTTCGCGTTTCCTTAAGCACACTCTGAATACTCTGGCTGCCGGAAGAACTCATGCGGTCAACTGCTCCTGCGTGATGAAGTCAGCGCTCTGAATAAAAAAGAATCAGGACAGAAACTCTCTGGGACATCGGCACCCACGGTCTCGCCGTTCACCGATTGAACCCGCATTCTGAGAATCCCATCGGCAATTGTCCACCAGAACAGGCCCTCTTGTCCGCACCAGTGCAACCTCGCCCCCTCGTCAACCTACCATTCAGCTTTAAGCCGTCAGCATTCAGCCGTCAGTGTTCAGTGTTCAGCCCCGACCTGGCCACCGCGCAGCGAAAAGGGGCTGCCGAGTCCCCCTCCGCAGCCCCCTGCTATTCTGCTGATCTTTTTGCCTGCACCCGATCGTCGCCTAACGTCCCACCGGAACGATCGCAACAGATCCGAGACCGAATCGGTCTACTTCGCAGGTGCCAGCTGGCGAATCAGAGTCCCCGATTTGCGGGCAATCAGATCCTTGCTGCCGTCTGCATTCACTCGCACGCTGACACGCGTCGGCTTGTCGGTGGACGGATCAATCAATGCGACATTCGAAACGTCAATCGGCAGCTCAGTCTGCAGACGACCACCCTGAGGACTCTTCGGGTGACCACGCTTGACGTGCTTCAAAACCCGGTTCACACCCTCAACCACCAGCTTGCCGCTCTTGCGGTTCACAGACAGGACCGTTCCGCGCGTTCCCTTGTCGTCGCCCGTCACGACCACGACCGTGTCACCCTTGCGAATGTGCATCTTCCACTCCAAACACCAGCTAAACCCGTGAACAAAATCCCCGGCTGAGATAAAGAACTTCTGGAATCGGCTGTTTTTTGCCAAAAAATCAGCAAAAATCCAGCACTTCCCAGTTTCAGACGCCGTTTGACAGCCACTTCGTGCTCGCTTTCGCGTCGCAACTGTCGCCAAACGTCCCGCTCCGCTTGTATCTCACAAAACCACTCGCGGGGGCAAATTTTCGAAGCCCGAAAGCATGACGAAGTTCCGGACGTAAATCAAGTCCAGGCCCGCATCACACCACGTTTTCCTACCCAAATTCACCGCCCACACGGCCCGGACAGCCTTTTTTCCCGCTCCACTCGCCCCCCGTCCATCACCATTTCATCGTCCAGCCGCTCGCACCAATACCCCTGGGATGGCGAATCGATGGTCATCCCTCACAGAGTCGCGTTTCGCTCCGCCGAAACGATCACCCCGGATTCCACATCGCAAATTCCGACCACAAAAACATCCCAGAGATCAAGCGGTAGCCATCCCCCCTGATCTCCCATCCTGCCAGCATTTCGCCCTCCCACACCTGCCCACCGCCCGGATTCCACAACACCCTGCATCACGTAACGCCCAGCGATTTCAAAAACTGAGTCCCCGCGATCATCGTCGCCGCACACTGAATCGCCTCGTAAATCGCTTCGTCCGCCACCCCCACGTGCCGCGCTTTGGCGACATGCGCCGACGTGCAGGGCTTGCACCCGTTAATGTCACTCAAGGCCAGATTGATCAGCTCTACCGTCGTTTCATCCAGCGATGTCCCCTGAAATGTGTGCGCCCGCAACCCCACACCCATTCCGTCAAAAACTTCCGTCCCACTGATGTCCCGGAATTTGAACAGCACGTTGTACATCGAATTCGTGGCCCCCACCGCCAGCGCATCCGTGATCTCCTGAGCCGAAATGCCCCGCGCCGCGGCAAAACTGGTCAAATACTCCAGCCTGCCTTCGCGGCCTCGTCGGCTGTCATGCCAAGCTGTCGAATGCACCACATGTAGATGGGCTGCGCCTCAAGAGGCACCGAGCGCAGCCACGGCATCTTGCGGCCGGCTCGACGG